>DASZWQ010000144.1 GCA_035546535.1 Pirellulales bacterium
CAAACCCAACAAACGACTCTACGAAATGCTCTGCCACTACCTCAGCGGCTGGGCCACACTCGACGAACTTGAGCAAGCTATCGCCAAACATCACGCCACAGCGAAACCCCCGTAGCAAATCTTGAACCGAACACTATTGGGGGAGGGTTAGGGTGAGGGCTATTCAACGTCGAAGCCGATGGCCGATCCCCTCACCCCGGCCCTCTCCCGGAGGGAGAGGGAGTTTGCGGACAGACCGGTGGTACGATCGGGTGTTCGAACGCTTACAGCTTAAAGTAGGAAGGCTAGGCTTTATTTCGCCTGCCGCAGCGCCGCAAGCTGCCGGTCCGCCTCGGCGGCGAGGGCGTGGAGTGCGGGCGAAATCTCGACCCGGTAAGGCTCTGCCTCATCCAGTTCTCGCAGTCGGGCCGGTAGCATCTTCAATTGAGTCGCAACGCGCTCACGAATCATTGCCAGGCTTTCGGGTGGCGCGAGACGCTTACCGCCGCGCATCACGGGAACTAGCAAAGGCTCCCCCGCGGCGGACGCGGCTTCGGTCGTGACCACGTCGTGGTCGAGCTTGCCCGCGTTGTCGAGCGAGCGATAAATCTGCTTGCGGCCGGGCCAGGTCGCCTTTCCTTCCGAGTGTTTGCGCGTGGGGCGGCCTGCGTATTCGGCCAGCTTGTAGACGAAGTCGAGATACGGGGCGTCGGCCGATACGTCGCTGGCGGTGCCGACGCCAAAAGCGTCGATCGGCGCGGCCGTGGCGATCAGCTCGGCCAGCTTGAACTCGTCGAGGCCGCCACTGGCAAAGATCGTCACGCGATTCAGCCCTCCTTCGTCGAGGATCCGGCGCACGTCGCGGGCATGGGCGGCCAGGTCTCCGCTGTCGATGCGCACGCTGCGCAGCTCGATCCCTTCCCGGGCGAGCACCGGCGCGAGGCGCACACACACGCGAGCGGCCTCTTCGGTGTCGTAGGTGTCGAGGAGATACGTGACCTGCCGCGGCAAGGAGCGGGCAAAGGTCACAAGCGCACTGGCATCGTCACCAATGGCCTGCACCAGCGAATGAGCCATCGTGCCGAAAAGCGGAATCTCGAAATCGCGCCCGGCGGCGACGGTGGCCGTGCCGGCAAAGCCTGCGATATACGCGGCGCGCGCGGCCAGAATGCCCGCCTCGGCGCCGTGCGAGCGGCGAAAACCAAAATCAACGAGCGGCTTTCCTTGCGCGGCCAGCACGGAGCGCACGGCTTTCGAGGCGATCAACGTCTGAAAGTGTACGAGGTTCAAGAGCCGCGACTCGACGAATTGTGCCTGTTCGATCGGCGCCGTGACACGCAACACCGGCTCGTCTGCGAAAAAAATCGTTCCCTCGGGCAGGGCGTCGACGTCGCCGGTGAAGCGCCAATCGGCCAGACGCTCGACGAATTCGGACTGCAAATGTCCGCACTTGGCGAGCCAATCCAACTCCTCTCGGCTGAATCGCAAAGACTCCAGCAGTTCGAGCGCTTGCTCCAAACCTGCGGCAATGAGGAAATTTCGACTGTGCGGCAACCGGCGCACGAAGAGGTCGAACACAGCCACATCGCGCAAGCCGGCGCGATGGTAGCATTGCAGCATGGTCAACTGGTAAAGGTCCGTGGCCAGGGCGTTGGAAATCGGTTGCATGGAAGCGTGCCTCTGGCGGTTTTCTTGGCTGAAAGATTACCGTCGACCGCGACTAAGCACGGGCCGCCGCCTCGAACGCTTTCTGTGCGGCCTCGAAGACGGCCTTCAGCGGCACTCCCTTTTCGTTGGCCACGCGCTGGCATGCTTCGAACTCGGGCGAGAAGCTCGGGGGCTGCCCGGCAATCCAGCCGAGCTTGCCTTCGATCGGCCCCCATTCGGTCTCGACCGTGTGTTGCCGCCGTTCGAGCTTGTGCCGGCTGACGGGCCAGCGCCGCACGCCCAGCGTGTTCGTCTCGCGAAATAGAATCCGCTCGATCTTTTCGATCTTCTCGGGGGGGCAAAGGACCGAGAGCATGACGCCGGGCCGGTTCTTTTTCATCTGGATCGACGTCGTGTACACGTCCAGTGCGCCGGCTTCCCACAGCCTGGTCGTGCAGTAGCCGATGACTTCGCCCGTCGTATCGTCGAGATTGGTTTCCAGAACCCAGACCTGGTCGCTGCTGAGCGGATCGGCCGCCTCGCCGACGAAGACGCGCAGCAAGTTTGCCTGGTCCGCCAGATCGCGCTGGCCTGCGCCGTAGCCGACGCGCTCGACCGTCATGGTCGGCAGCGGCCCGAACGTATCGACCAGCGTGGCCAGTATGGCCGCGCCGGTGGGCGTGGTGAGCTCAGCGGCCACGTGGGACGTCGCCAGCGGAATTCCTTGCAGCAGTTCCGCGGTGGCCGGTGCGGGGATGCTCACGCGGCCATGCGCGATCTCGATGCTTCCCTGCCCGGTCGGCACCGGCGAAGCGTGAATGCGATCGACCGCGAGCAGGTCCCAGGCAACGGCGGCGCCGACGATATCGGCGATCGAATCGACGGCGCCCACTTCGTGAAAATGAACTTTGCGGATTGTGGTGCCGTGGACCTTCGCTTCGGCCTCGCCCAGCCGCGTAAAGATGCGCTTGGCGACATCTTTCTGCCGCTCGCTGAGGCCGCTGGCGTCGATCATGTCGGTAATGTGATGCAGATGGCGGTGGGCATGCTCGGGCTGGTGCTCGACCGTGACCTGGGTGGCGCGGAAGCCGTTCTTTTTGACTTCGGTAGCGACGAGTTGGCAGCCGGCAATGCCCAGCGATCGGACCGCCTCGTTCAAGGCTGCCAGGTCGACGCCGGCATCGACGAGTGCCCCCAGCGTCATGTCTCCACTGATGCCACTCATCAAATCGAGATAAGCAATTTTCACGACAAAAATCTTTCTAGATTCGCGGCCTTGAACGCCGCTCGTAATCTCAATTCTAAAACGGTCTTCGGGCGAGCATGCTCGTTGTTTCGCCCACCCGGCCGCAATCGCGCGGATGGGTCGGTCGGCCCGGCTGCGGCTGCGATTGACGCATTTTCCCGGGACGACTACAGTTCCCTGCCGCTAGCTACGGGAATGGTTGTCCGTCTGGCGGCAGCTGGCTATTTCCTGTCCGAAATCCGTCACCAGGATACCTTGCGTGGCATCTGCTCTCAAAGGCTCGGCGAAAAACAAATTCGTGCCGCGACCCGGAGCGCTTCCCGCGCGGATGCGCGTCCTGTACGTGACGACGTACGCGCGCACCGGCGGCTGGCTGGCCGACGCGTTGGCCGCCGACAGCGCCTCGGACGTTGTGCTGGAAGAGGCCAACGGCTTTGCCGCCGGCCTGGCCCGCTTGCGCGATGAAGTGTTCGACGCCGTGCTGGTCGGCCATCAACCGGGCGAGCTCGATGCACTGGCCCTGGCCGAGGCACTGCGTACGGCCGGCTGTGAGGAGCCGCTGGTCGTACTGGGCGAAGACGACGAGAGCGAGATGACCGCCCTGTGTTTGGAAGCCAATGCGGATGCGTACCTGCGCATCCAGGATACCACCACCCGCACGTTGATCTGGGTCGTGGCTCGGGCCATCGAGCGGCATTTCCTGCTGCGCGAGAACCGGCGCTTGACGCAAGCCGATCAGCACCGCCTGGAACTCGAGCATGGTGACGCCGCGCAACTGCTGACCGAGCAGCGCGGCCTGATCCGAGAGTTGGATACGCAAGCGGCCGCACGAAGCGGAGCCTTCGACGAGTCCTCGACCGTCGACGATTTTCCGGCGCCGCGTGCCCCGCTGCCGCCGCAACTGGAAGCGCATTATCGCGAGTTGCTCCGGACGTACGTTCTGATGGGATCGGGCAACCTATCGGTCGAGATGCGTGCTCTTGCCCAACTGTTGGCAGCGGCCAATATTTCGCCCGCCCAGACGCTCGAGCTGCACCTCAACGCCCTGGAAAGCCTGCTCAAGGGGCTGGGAAATCGCAGTGCCCGGCACGTGATGAATCGGGCGGACCTGTTGGCGCTCGAGATCGGCGCGCAACTTTGCGAGGCGTATCGGCAGCGGGCAGCGTGAGCCGCGCGGCGCTACGTTTCACTTCTTCGCCGGCAGGATCACAAGCCCCGGCACGCCCAGATCGAGGCGGAACAATCCGCCGCCGCCTGCTTCGGGCCCTAGACCGCCGGTGACGAATAGCTGGTCCATTTTGGGACCGCCAAAGGCCACGTTGCTCGTGGTCAGGTTGCCGCCGGGATAGCGAGCGATCAGCTTCCCTTCGGGGTTGAGCACTTGCACCTCACGCATTCCGTAGTGGGCCACGTACAGGTTCCCCGCCGCATCGAGGCACATGCCGTCGGGCTGGTTATCGATCTGCCCCTTGGCCTCGTCCTTTTTCGGCAAGTCGGCGAGCACACGGCGATTCGAGAGCCGGCCAGCGCCGTCGACCTGGTAAACGTGTACGCGGTTTTTCTGGCTTTCGCCGACGTACAGCAGCTTGCCATCGGCCGTGAGCGCGATGCCGTTCGGGAAGGCTAAGCCGCTATCGCAGAGGTGAGTCTTGCCCTGGGCGTCGACATAGTGGACCGTGCCGATGGGCTTCTCGGCACTCGATTCGCCGGGATCGGTGAAGTAAAAGCCGCCGTGCGGCGTATCGAGCGTGAGGTCGTTCGGCCCGCGCAGCGCGGCGCCGTCGCATTCGGTCGATGCCGGATCGAGCAGCTTGCCGTCGGCCGCCAGGTGCAAGACCGCGTGGCGGCTGGCATCGCAAACCAGGTGAGTGCCGTCGGCCAATACCTTGTGGCCGTTGGGCGCGCCGGTCACGGCCCAGTTGCGGTGCGTGCCGTCGGGCGAAAACTGGACGATCGTGTCCCCTTCGCTAATGTAGCCTTGGTCGGCATGGTCGAAGACGACGCCCTCGCAATAGTGGGGCACTTCGAAGAGTTTCTCGGCCTTGGGGGCCAGGGTGTCATCGGCGACCGAAGTGCGAGTCGCTGCCAAAACCGGCAGGGTAAGCAGCACAAGGAAGATCAATCGTCGGGGCATAGTTACCGTCTAGCGATCAGGGAGGAAATCTTGGGTGCAGAACTGCCAGGAGGGGACCCCGAAGCGGCGCAGCGCGGCCCCACGCGGCATGCGTTCAGGCTAGGCGAGAGGGCACTGGACCGCAAGCGGCGCGTCGGCAGATTTGGGATCGCTTCACGCCGGCGACGCGGGGCTTCATTTGCGGCGCAAACGGCGGCTTGTGGGCCTGCGGCGCTCGGTTTAGAGTAACGGGTCTCGACGTTGTTCGCCGCGGGAAGAACGTACGCCTTCGCTCAAAAATCGCTCCTCGGAACGCTTCGTCGCGCCGCGCGCTGTTCTCGCGCGCCCGCGAGCTCAAGCGTTTGCCGTCGCCAGCGCATCGCAAGGAGTTCTGTCGTGACTTTCAGTAAAGCCAATGCAAGTTCGCGCCGCGGTTTCTTGCAAGCTACGGCCGCGGCGGGTGTGGGCCTCGCGCCGCTATTGGCCGGCTGTGCGTCATCCGGACCGGCGGCAGAGCAGGGGGGGCGGAAAAAGCTGAAGGCCGCCATGGGGAACGCCGGCCTGCAAAGCACCTGGTGTAAGCTCGGCAAAGACACGGCCGAGTTGTGGGGCGATCTGCTGGGCGTGGAAATCGTGTGGTTCGATGGCGAATTCGATCCGCAAAAGCAGCGCAACAAGCTCGACTTGATGGTCGACGGCGATTGGGATTTTTGCTGCTTTCAGGCCGTGCAAATCGATTCGCTGGAAGAGCCGGTTCGCCAACTGAAAAAGCGCGGCGTGCCGGTGATCTCGATGGATACGATGCTCGTGGATCGTGACCGCATGCGCGAGGTCGGCGTATGGTGCGAAGTCACGCCTAACCAGGAATTCATGGGCGAAAGCAGCACGCGCTACTTGCTGAAG
The DNA here is from genome assembly GCA_035546535.1 of Pirellulales bacterium. Lineage (NCBI taxonomy): Bacteria > Pseudomonadati > Planctomycetota > Planctomycetia > Pirellulales > Pirellulales bacterium. Next base: position 5,889 of record DASZWQ010000144.1, read on the forward strand.
AAGATTGGCGGACGCGGCAAGGTGATCCACATCGGCGGATTGAGCGCGCACTCGGGCGCCATCGGGCGCCGCGACGGCTTTGAAAAGGCGCTGGCCGATTACCCGGATGTCGAAGTGGTCGGCGGTGGCGTGCGCTGGTGCGACTGGGAAAAGCAGACGGCCCGGGACACGTTCGAAACGCTGCTGGACCAGAGCCAGGAACCGATCGCCGGGGCTTTTTTTCATAGCGACGACATGGCGCTGGCTTGCCTGCCGGCCCTGGAAGGGACGCGGCATTCGAAAATGGTCGTCACCGCCGTCGACGGCCAAAAAGAGGGGCTGGCCGCGATCCGCGACGGCAAACTGGCCGCCACGACCGTCAACCCGGTCTGCTTGATTCACATGACGGCGCTCGCCCTCGGGCAGTTTATCGCTCGCAACAAGGAATCGGTCGAGAATGTCCCGCTGGAGATCATCACGCCGGGGCCACTCGTGTCGCTCGAGACGAACAATCTGGACGCGATGCTGTACCTGGCCGATCCGCGGCACTGCCTGGTATGACGTGAGCGCGACGGGGAATGCGTATCTTTCTCTCCTGGTCCTTCGCAGTGCGACGACGATCGTGAATAGCTCGACCAGTTCACCCGCCGCCGCACCGCTCTTGGAATGTCGTGGCATTCGCAAGCATTTCGGCGGGGAAGCCGCCTTGGACGGCGTCGATTTCTCGCTTGCAAGCGGCGAGATTCATGGCCTGGTCGGCAGCAACGGCGCCGGCAAAAGCACGTTGATGAAGATCCTCGCCGGCGCGCTACCGGATCACGAGGGAAGCGTGACCCTCGACGGCCGCGTGGTGGATCTTTCCAGCCCCCAGGCGGCGCTGCGACATGGCATCGCGATGGTCTACCAGGAACTATCGGGCATTGGACAATTGTCGGTCGCCGAGAACCTGTTCCTGGGGCGACAGCCGACGACGACGTTGGGCCGCATCGATTGGGCCAAGATGCGCCGGCAGGCGGCGGAACAACTGGCCGAGTTGGAAATCGACATCGATGTCGATCGCCGACTGGCCAGGTGCCCTCTGGTCGTGCGGCAAATGGTCGAGATCGCGCGTGGCTTGCACAGCGGCGCTCGTGTACTGATCCTCGACGAGCCGACGAGCGCCTTGAGCCCGCCCGAGACGCGGCGGCTGTTCGCGTTGCTCGCACGGCTGCGCGAGCGCGGCGTGGCCCTGGTGTTCATCAGTCATTTCATCGAGGACGTGCTGGAAATCTGCGATCGGGTGACGATTTTGCGCGGCGGGCGCGTGGTCGAGACGCGCCCCGCGGGCGAGCTCGACAAGCATTTTGTCATTCAAAGCATGTTGGGACACCGGCTCGACGCCCGCGAAGTGGGCTACGAGGAGGGCGTCGTGCTGCCACGACGCGCGGCCGCGCCGCCGCGACTGGTCGCTGAGAAGCTGTCACTGGCCGGCGCCTTTCACGACATCGATCTCGCCGTCGCGCCCGGCGAGTGCCTGGGAATCTATGGCTTCGTAGGCTCGGGGCATCAAGAGCTGGCGCATTGCCTGGCCGCCGCGCGGTGCGTCGATAGCGGGCGCATTTTGGTCGGCGGAGCAAGGCTTTCGCCCGGCAACACGCAACAGGCCGTCGGGCAGGGGGTGGTGCTGGTCGCCTCGGACCGTGGACAGACGCTGGTGCAGGATGCCGAGATCTATAAGAACGTGACCCTGGCCCATTTGAAACGCCGGGCCGGAAACTGGCTGACTCGCGGTCGCGAGATCGCGATCGCCGAGCCCGTGCTGCGGCAAGTCGGCTGCCGGCCCGTGGCGCCGTTGTTGCGGGCGCGTAACTTGTCGGGGGGCAATCAACAGAAAGTCGTGATGGCCAAGTGGCTCTTGGGCCCGATTCGTGTACTCGTGCTCGATGAGCCGACGCGCGGTATGGACGTGGGCGCCAAAGAGGAGGTCATGCGTCTCGTGGCACAGCAAAAACAAGCCGGCGCCGCGATCGTGCTGGCTTCGACCGAGCCGGAGATCGTGCTTGCGCACGCCGACCGGATCGCGGTGATGAGCCGCGGGCGGATCAGCAAGGAGTTCGCCGGCGAAAGCGTCGATAAACCGTCGCTGCTGCGCCATGCATGAGTAGCTGCTGCAAGATCATGATCTAATTCCCTGCAAATCGTCCTTGGAAGCGAACTTCGCACATGTCGCGCCCTGCTGATGAATCCAAACCGTTTTGGCGACGCCTGCCAGGGCGATTCGAGGCGCAGGATATTGCGCCGCTGGTCAGCCTGGCGGTGCTGGTGCTGTTTTTCGCGCTGGCGACACCGGCCGGCACGTTCTTGAAGCCGTCGACGGTGGTGCAAATTCTCAAGCAAGGGTCGGTATTGGCCATCGTGTCGGTCGGTCTCACGTACGTGCTGTTGTGCGCCGAGATCGATCTGGCCGTGGGCATGGTGGCCCTGTGGACCGCGTGTCTGTGCGGTTGGCTCTTCGAGCGCCCCTTCGCCGCCGGCAAATCGGGGGCGGGTGAAACGTCGGCATTGATCGTGGCTTTCGTGATCGCGGCGCCCTTGTTGACGAGCCTGTTATTGGGGCTCGTGTCGGGAGCGCTCACGGTGTGGTCGCGGCTCCCCAGCTTCATCATTTCGCTGGCCATGATGAACATTGCCGACGGCATGTCGCGCTGGCTGACCAAGAGCGAAAAGCTGGCGGTGCCGGCTGTTTTGAAAACGATCGGCAATCGTGGCATCGAGATCACCGATCGCCTGGAGCTGCCCTACAGTGCTATGCTGGCTGCCGTGGTTTTTCTGATCGGGCACGTCGTGCTGCAACACACGCGCTTCGGACGTTACGTGTATATGACCGGCGGTAATCGCGAGGCGGCGCGCCTGGCCGGCGTGCGCACGGGGCGCATCGTGATTGCCTGCCTGGCGATCTCGGCCGTTACGGCGGGCGTGGGCGGACTGGTCAATGCGGGGCGGCTGAACAGCGTCAGTCTCGATCAAAATGCCGACTTGCTGTTGAGCGCCGTGGCCTGCGTGGTGCTGGGCGGAACCAGCCTGTTCGGCGGCTCGGGCGGGATGGGCCGCACCGTGATCGGCGTTCTTACATTCAGCGTGCTCAAGGTCGGGCTGAACCAGGTGACTTGGATCAATGACCTGGCCCGACCGCTCTTGATGGGATTGGTGCTCTTGGTGGCTTTGGTCGTTAACGGCTTGCTCTCGAAAGAAAAAACATGATGCGCACCTTTGGAAGGATCTCGCTGCTTTTTGTCGCGGCGTGTTCGGCGCTCTCGATGATTGCTGCTGCACGCGCCGCCGAGCGCGCCCGGCCGATTCCGGTGATTTTCGACACGGATATCGGCAACGATATCGACGACGCGCTGGCGCTGGGCGTGATCCACGCCTTGGCCAGTCGCGGCGAGTGCCGGTTGGCGGCGGTGACGATCAGCAAGGATAATCCGCTCTGTGCCCCCTTCATTGACCTGGTGAACACGTTCTACGGACGCGGCGATATCCCGATCGGCGTCGTGCGTGACGGCAAGACGCCCGAGGATGGCAATTACTTGCGTGGACCGGTCGAAGCAAGGGACGGCGACCAGGTGCGTTTTCCACACAAGCTGCAAAGCGGCCGCGACGCGCCCGAGGCCGTGGCGTTGCTGCGGCAGACGCTCGCGAAGGAGCTCGATGGCTCGGTGGTGATGATCGTAGTCGGGTTCTCGACCAACATTGCGCGGCTGCTCGACTCGCCCGGCGATCAGGTTTCTCCCCTATCGGGCAAGGAGCTGGTGGCCAAGAAGTGTCGGCTGTTATCGATCATGGCCGGCAACTTCGGCGCGATGCCGGTGCCGGAGTACAACGTACACGTCGACGTGCCGGCGGCGCGAAAGGTATACGCTGAGTGGCCCACGGAGATCGTGGCGAGCGGATTTGAGATCGGCCTGGCGATCAAGTACCCAGCCGTGAGCATCGAGCGTGACTTTGCCTATGTGCCGCACCACCCGCTCTCGGAGGCGTATGCCCTCTACATGAAAATGCCGTACGATCGCGAGACGTGGGACCTGACGAGCGTGCTGTACGCGGTGCGGCCCGACCGGGGTTACTTCACGCTTTCCGAGCCGGGCACGATCACGGTCGACGAGAAGAACATCTCTCGATTCGCCCCGTCGGCCGCCGGTAAACACCGGTTTCTGAAAGTCGACGCGGAACAGATTGCGCGGGTGCGCGAGGCGCTGGTAATATTGGCCAGCCAACCGCCTGATACGTGCGCCAAGCCGGCTTCCGCGAAATGATCGCAGCCCGTACTTGTGCGCAGCCACCCTAGACAAGTGTTCTGTCAGAGTGAAGATTAGGGGGTGCCATGCTCACGCTCGCGTGAGCATGTGGCTACAAACCTCTCGAGTACAGCATGGCCACGGCGAGCGTGGCCATGGCACCCAGATCCCGCAACGAATGCACGACGGACCGCTAGTGCTTCTTGCGGAACTCGCTCATGAACTGGGCGAGCAGCTCGACGCCGGCTAACGGCATGGCGTTGTAGATACTGGCGCGAATACCGCCCACGGAGCGGTGCCCCTTCAGGTACCACAGGCCGCGCTCTTTGGCTTCGGCCAGGAAGGCGGTTTCGACTTCGTCATTCGGAAGTCGGTACGTGACGTTCATCAGCGAGCGGCAAGCCGGCTGGGCGTGTCCTTGGTAGAAGCCGCGGCTCTCGTCGATGACGTCGTACAGAAGCCTGGCCTTCTGTTCGTTCAGCGCGCGCATCTTGGCCAGCCCGCCAATGTCGTCCAGCAGCCAGCGGGTGACGAGCATGACGACGTAAACGGCGAACACCGGGGGCGTGTTGAGCAGCGAGTTATTCTCGGCCAGTTGGCGGAAGCTGAGCATCGTCGGCACGTTTTCCGTGCAGGCGGCCAGCACGTCGTCGCGAAGGATGGCCACCGTGACGCCTGCCGGTCCCGCGTTCTTCTGGGCGCACGCGTACAAGAGCCCGTACTTGTCCATCGGCAATGGGCGGCAGAGAAAATCGCTCGACGCGTCGCACACCAGCGGCACCTTGCCGACGTCGGGCTCGTCGAGGAATTGCACGCCTTGGATCGTCTCGTTCGATGTGATGTGGACGTACGACGCCTGCGGATTGAGCTTCAGTTCGCCGGCGGCCGGCAATCGATCGAAGTTTGTTTCCTTCGAGCTGTACGCGACGCGCACCTCGCCCTCGCGGCGTGCTTCTTTTTCGGCCGTCTGTCCCCAGGTGCCGGTTACGATGTAATCGGCGGCACGCCCCGCTGCGAGCAGGTTCATGGGGATCATCGAAAACTGCAGACGCGAACCCCCTTGGAGGAAGACAACCTGGTAGTTCTCGGGCAGCGCCAGCAGCCGGCGGAGATTCTGGATCGTGGTGTCGAGGACGCCTTCGAACCACTTCGTGCGATGACCGATCTCGAGCACCGAGACGCCCTGGCCCGGCAGCGCGAGCATGTCACGCTGAACCTCTTCGAGAACCGGCAGCGGCAGCACGGCCGGCCCTGGGGAAAAGTTATAGACGCGCTGCATTCGACTTCCTCCGATGAATGGGACACTTAGGGCGAAGGCCCGCATGGCGGACGCGCAGGAGGCGACTCACAGCCCGGCCTACCCACCGCCCCGGCGCCTCTTAGACACGGATCCTACAGGCCGCGGTTCGCGATGCTTCTTGGCCTTGCGCTGGAGAGATTCTAGCGAATTGGAAAATCGGCCAACAGGCCCGGAGCGCACGAGGTAGCTCAGATCCGAGCGCCCTGAATCATTTCAGCCAGTCCGGCGGACTCGTTACGAGATCGACTTTGGTAATCCACCAGAAGTCCGTCCCGCGGGGTCCGCGGGCGTCGCGTTCCAGCGAGGCGCGAACCAGGACCGTTTTGAGTTCATCGTGTTCCTTGTAGGTCACGGCCCACACGGAAACGATGCGCTCCTTGAAGGGGTTGTAATTGTGGCCCTGCGTTTCCAGATAGCGGACCTGGGAATTCATGCCGATCTTTTCGATCGCTTGCACGAGCGGCCGCTCGGCCAGCTCACGCAGCGCCTTGAGCGCCCGTGGCTCGTCGCGGTAGTACTGGACAGGGTCGTCGCCGGGAGGCAGACGTGTTGCCGGGGGGAGCATCAGTTCCACGGCCGCTTCGAGCCTGTGCTGACGCACGTCGTCCAGCCAGGCCTGCATGACATGCCGTGCCTCGTAACGGGTGCGCAGGTTCGAAGCAAGGTAGTTGGTCGGGGCGGCCGCAGCCACGACCAATGACAACGACAGGCCCACAAGCGCCAAGGTGCGGCCGACCAGCCGCGGCGCCTGCGAGTGAATCCGCGCCAGCGACACCAGGTTGATGATCGCTGCCACGCAAGGCAGCGTCCAAAGTACAGGATGAATAAGGGCCGTCGCAGAAATGAGTGACGCGACAAAACCGAAGACCGCGCTGGCACTGACCGCTCGGTACTCGTGCAGCTCCGACTCTTGGTAGTGACGATCGGCCGCGTGCTGTTGCTCTAAACCTGGCATGCTGACAACACTCCAACCGTCGCATTGGCTCGCAATTTCGAGGAAGTACCGAAAATCGACGGTAGCCGGGCGCGGCGGGCGCTGTCAAGCAACGCACGTACCGCAACTTGGCATCGCGTGCAGATCGCTATTTACGCTTGGAAACCCAGACTTGCACGCCCTTTTGCATGATCGTCCGCCGCGCGGCGTACTTCACCATGAACTGGCCTTCGGGATCGAACACGTGCGCGTCCGGATTATCGGCCGGGGCGCTGCGTGAAAACGTTCCAAGCGACATCTTTTGCATGAAACCCAACCATTGCCGATCGGGTGCCAGGCCGAAGAACATCCGCTCCTCGGGCTTGAAGCCGCCGAACAGGAAGTTCTTCGACAGCGGAGCCATGTGCAGGGTCATGGCGATGAAGCAGACCAGGACCCAACCGACCCAACCCGCGAAGAAGAAACTGCCGATCTTGTCGACCATGGCGGGAAACCTGACGCGCACGCGCGAAATCGAATCGGTCACGATGCGCAAAGACAGGTAAAAGCCCGCGAACAGCAGCCAGATCACGGGAAAGTCGAAGACGTACACGCCGTTGGGTTGTGACGACAGACATTTGCGCACCAGCGGCTCCCAAAAATTGGTCGCCAACAGCGCCGCCGTGACCACGTTGAACAGCACGATGGCATTGCTCCACATCCCCTCATTGCCCAAGCTGGCAATGGTGATGATGACGATCAGGGCGAAGACGCCAGGCAGGATCAGTTCCATAAGGCTATTCCTTGAGCACGCGCATCAACTCTTGCAGCGACGTGATTCCCTTGGCCACCAGCACGATCCCCTCTTCTTGCAGCGTGCGCATGCCGGCGCGCCGCGCCGCCTGGCGCACCGCCGCCAATTGCGGGTTTGTCGTTAACGCCTGCCGGACGTTGTCGTCGACGATCAACACTTCGAAGATCCCGGTACGCCCGATGTAGCCGATACCTTGGCACTCGGTGCACACTTCTTCCGGCTGCTGGGGCGTACGATACAAGGCCTCGATGCGTCCGGCAGGGATGCCCAATTGCTCGAGCAACTGAGCGGTCGGCGCAAAGGCCTCTTTACACTTCGGGCACAGCTTGCGAATCAATCGCTGGTTGACCGCCGCGACGACGGCAGGCCCGAACTGGGCCGGCGGAACCTTCAGTCGCAGCACCTGCAGCAGCGAATCGGCCACTTCCTTGGCGCGCACGCTGGTTACCACCATGCGATTCTCGTTTTGGACCTGTTCGCATAGCATGGTGGCGCTTTCGGCGTCGACCATGTCGGGCACGACGTACACGTCGGGATGCTCGCGAATGATTTTCGGCAGGACGGCCGCCGGATTCTGCCCGGCCGCGGGGTCGAACAACGTGACGACGACGTTTTCGACGTCGAGTTCCTTGGTCGCCGCGGATTCGATGCCGACGAAGCCACGGACAAAGCGGTCCATCTCGCGGATCGTGGCGGGAAACAAAGTCGACAACCCGCCGGCCGGCGGCGTCGACACGACGATCATTCCCTGCGGCTGCGAAAGAACTGCCTTGAGGTCCTCGATCAGCTTGGGACGCATGTCGAGGTCGACCAGCCGTTCGAGCTTTTGCTTGCGTCCCTGTAATTGCAGCAGAGCCCGCTCGCCCGTTTTGGTCCCTTGGCTGAGCACCTTGCAGGTGTATTTGACTTTCTCGAACTCGGCGCCGAACGTCCCCTCCTGGCGTTTGACGCGCTGCTTGGCGTCGAGCCCGGCGATCGTTTTCATCACGGCCAGCATGGCGTCGCCGGACTCGCGATCGCGGGCCTCGGCATCGTGCCACACGCCGTCGATCTGGTAGCGCATGGCGACCGAGGCTTGCGTGAAGTCCATCAACACGCCGTCCACGCGCTTGCCGATGACCTCCGCGACCAGCGCCTGCGTCAACGGATAGCCGATCGTCTGCCGGGCCAAGAGCAGGTTGGCCGTGTTCGTGCGTTCGTCCTTGCCCTGCGGCTTCAGATCGACCGGAGGCCCTTTGCCGCGCCGGGTGCTTTCGGCGGCGATCTTGATGCCCACGACCTTCAGATTCTCGGACAGCCAAAAGCGAATATGGCCGGGCGTGAAAACCGTCTCGTCAATCGTGACCTTGGAATTCCGATGCGCGACGTAGGCGAAAAATGGCGCCGCCCAGGCCACCAGCATGAGCGGCATATCCAGCCAAAACCACGGCAGCGTCCACAAGAGAATGAGCGCCGCGACGAACGTGAAGAAAGCCACCAGGTTCCAGCGCTTGTAATCGAGCCGCAGCGTGGTCGCGTCGCGGCTCATCCAATCCGTGGAACGAACCCAGAGCAAAAAGATCACCCAGCAGACCAGGATCTTGATCCAGCTGAGGTAAAAGCCCGGCCCGACCGGAAAGGTCGTGATGTTATTGGCATCCAGCCCGGGATAGCTCGGAAACGTACCGAAATCCTGGGCCGACGCGCGTTGCGCATCGGCCAAGGACCAGAGCACCGCCAGAACCAGAATGAACAAGCGGTGCATCAGAGAATTCCAGGCGCGCGGACGCTAATTCCTTTGAGCGCCATCCGCAGCGCGTCGACGTTCGGTGCCACTTCGAAGGCCGTGGCTCGATCGATGAGTTCTCTATCGACGAGCCCCTTGAGACTCATGGTGAAGTCCTGCATCCCTTCCTTCTCGCACATCACGATCGCGTCGGCGAGCTTTTCGTCATGTCCTTCCAGCAGCAATTTACGAATCGTCGGGTTGAAGGTCATGATCTCGACCGTCGGCACGCGGCCGACGCCGGGCTTGATCGAGGGCAGCAGTTTCTGCGCGACGATCCCCTTCATATTCATGGCGATGGCGCTGCGGAGAGCGGCGTGCATGTTCTGGGGGAAGAGGTCGAGGATACGGCCGATCGTCGAGGGAGCGCTCGATGCGTGGATCGTACCGAACACCAGGTGCCCGGTCTCGGCGGCGTGAATGGCCGTGAGGAACGTCTCCTCGTCACGCATTTCGCCCACCAGCATCACGTCCGGGTCTTCGCGGACGGCGTGCTTCATGGCGATACTGAAATCCTTGACGTCCAGTCCAATCTCGCGCTGGTTGATCAGGCACTTGTCTTCGGTGAAGACGAACTCGACCGGGTCTTCGAGCGTGAGAATGTGCTTGCGGTAGTTGCGATTGATCCAGTTGAGCATCGAGGCGATGGTCGTGCTTTTTCCCGAGCCCGTCACGCCGGCCAGCAGCACCATGCCTTGATGGAACTTGCACAACTCTTCCATGACCGGCGGAAGGTACAAGCCTTCGAAGTCGGGCACGAAGTTGTTGACGCGCCGAGCCACCATGCCCATGTGCCCAAGCTGCTGCAACATGTTGACGCGAAAGCGCCATAGTTTGCCGTCGACCTCGACGGTGTGGGCGAAGTCCGCGCCGCCGGTTTCATCGAAAATGCGGCGGTTGCGCTCGTTCAACAGGGGCATGCACAGGCGGACCATCTCCTCGTCGTTGATCGGACCGCGATTCATCGGACGCAGCGTGCCGTTGACGCGCACGATGGGGGCGCGATCGACCTTCAGGTGCAGGTCGCTTCCGCTCAGCTTGACGAGCGCGCGGAACAACTTGTCGATCTCGTATTCCTCGCGGCGGCCGAGAAACCTGTCTGCATTGGGGGGTGCTGCGGTTGCCATGCGTGCCTCGACTTCCTCTGTTCGCCCGATTTCCGGACCCGATTACGCGGAGAGCCGCACCGGGACGCCGCGCGCGTGCATCATGCGCTTTGTCTCACCAATACTATACTGGCGGAAGTGAAAGATGCTGGCGGCCAAAGCCGCGTCGGCCTTGCCGAACTGGATGGCGTCAGCCAGATGATCGGGATGGCCGGCCCCGCCGCTGGCGACGACCGGAATCCTCACCGCCTCGCTTACGGCGGCCGTGATCGGCAGATCGTAGCCGTTTTGCGTGCCGTCGGCGTCCATCGACGTCAGGACAATCTCGCCCGCCCCCAACTCTTCGACCTGCTGCGCCCAGGGGACGGCTTCCAGACCCGTGCTGACCCGACCCCCGTTGATGTGTACTTCGAATAGCTCGCGTCCGTCCCTCTGGACACGCTTGGGGTCGATGTTTACCACGATGCACTGGCTGCCGAATCGGCGTGCCGCCTGGCGGACGAATTCCGGGTCGCGCGGGGCGGCCGAGTTGATCGACACCTTGTCGCAGCCCGCGTTGAGCAGTTGGCGAATGTCCTCGAGCGTGCGAATACCGCCCCCCACGCACAGTGGCATGAACACCACTTCCGCCGTGCGGCGCACCACGTCGAGCATGATGTCGCGCCCTTCGTGACTGGCTGTAATGTCCAAAAAGACCAGTTCGTCGGCTCCTTCGGCCTCGTAACGGGCGGCAACTTCCACCGGGTCGCCGGCGTCGCGCAGGTCGAGAAACCGGGTCCCTTTCACCACGCGACCGCGGTCGACATCAAGGCAGGGGATGACCCGCTTGGCGAGCATTTTCACGTCTACCTGTTCCTCCGAATGGGGGGAGCGACTGCACGCCGCCCGCCAGCACCCCGGAAAAGGTCATTTTGCGCCACCCACGGCCGATGGTCAACGTCCAACCGCGAACCCTCATATCGAAGACATCCTCAAATGAGGAGAGACTTTGTGTCCGACGCCTACCACACGCCGGATACTCCTTAGGAGCCTTGCCGGCGGGTCGATTGAGAGTTTTGGCTGCGCGCCTCGCTCAGCCTTCGTTACAAAACGGCCGAATTAGGACTTGATAGGCCGTCCCCTGCTTCCAAGGACGCGGGCTCGACGTTCCCTGAAAGTCAAAGTCTCGCTATTTTTACGATCCCCTCTACGGCAGGCGGCGTAGAGACCTATTGCCCCCAGCCCGCGTACGGCGGGTCCAATTTCTCAACACGGCGGAGGTGTTCCATGAAATTCGTGAAGCGTCTGTCGATCCTGTCCGGGGCAGCGTTGCTTACGCTGGGCGCCCTTTCTGTCCCGGCTGGCGCTCAGAACACGACGAGCTCATCGGTCCAGAACCAGCAGCCGCGGACCACGGCTCGCACGACGGCGCAGCAGCGCCGTAACTATCGTGCCTACTCGTACGAGCCCTCGCGCGGCGGGGACATCTCGGTGCGGGCGTCGTCACCGACCTGGCAGCGGGCCGACTCGAAGGTGAAGTTCCGCTACGGACCGGCTCCTTACTAAACGACGAAACGCAGCGAAACTCCTGGAAAACGAAAGGGCCAGGCGACATTCGCCTGGCCTTTTTTTATCTCGGTTCGGCACTGTCGAGCCAACTTAGCCTGGCTCATTCCATGGAAGCGACGGCCTGGCTCGGCGCCTCGCTCGTCGAGATCTCCCGCTCCACGGGCAGGCCGCGCAGATGACGCCGCCACTGCTGCTCGAGTGCCCCCACGCCGGCAATGTCATAAACCTCGCGCAGCGCCACGTCGTAGCCCTGATCGGTTGCCGTCAGCACGAACGTGACGAGTTGCTCTTTGGAACCGACGCGCATCAGAAAGTCCACGAGCGACGCGCTCTGGCCATAGAAGGCGCCCATCCGCGAGGGATGCGGATAGCTGTCGAGCGTCAAAAGCTCGGCCAGGCGGAACTCGCCGCCCGCGGCCACGGCGGCCCGCAAGTCGCGACCGTGCAAACGCTGCTTGGCGACCGGATCGGCCTGGATGGCCATACCTTCGTCAGCCCAGTGGGGAATCTGCACGTGGGTAAAGCGGTCGGCCAGCACCACGTGGGTCATCTCATGCGGCAGGGCTTCGGTAAACCAGTCGGCACGATCGCCGCGAATGTCGATCCGCCGCAGCACCACCTGGTCTTTGTCAAAATCGATCAGCGATGAACCGGTCGTTTGCCGCGCGCCGGGCCCAACTTCCTTGATGTACCCTTCCAGCCGGCCGTGAATCACGATCTGGCAGCGAGGGTTCCACGCCTTGCGATCCTCTTCGCAAAGCCACGACTTGCACAGCTCGGCTCGGACCTTTTCGACAGCCGCGGCCAGATCAGGACGCGACTGATAATTCGCCGGCCGGCAGATCGAGAAATTCTCGGTATCTTCGATGATCCACGAGCCCGAGCGGCGCACGGTTGGCTGGACGGCGGTCGCCGCGCATCCGGCATCGCAGGCCGCGCACCCTTCGGTTGGCGAAGCGCCGTAAGCCCGCGGGGCACAGAACAGAGAGGCCAGAACGAGCAGTCCGCAGCAGCTTCGTCGCATCGGCGTTCCATCGGCGTCAGGGGAGTCGAACAGGCGGCTTCCTTGCTCCATCGAGCGACCACTTGACCATGGTCCTTCCTGTTCGCCCGGACGCTTAAAACAAACGCTGTGCCAGGAGGTGCAAAGGGGTACACCATGACCATTCCGATGCCATTCATGGGTAGCGACTTACGACAATCTTTTTATTTCCGGCGAGCGCCGTCCGGCGGCATAACCAGCGCTCTCTTGCCTGGGCTTTAAGCACGCTTTGCCGCGTGTTGCGACATGGGAGAGGGCGTCGAAAGGGCCTGAAAACTGCCCGAAAATCAGGGCCAGAAAACTGACGAAAACGGCCCGCGATCAAGCGTGGGCGGGAGCACGCTCGATGACCCGGCGGCAGTTAGGCAGAGAGCCCAAGAAAACCTGGCCGTACGGTTTATGAATCACCCGCGAGTCGAGGATGACGACCGTCCCCGTGTCGGACTGCGTGCGTATCAAACGGCCGAAACCCTGCTTCAGCCGCAGCGCGGCCTCGGGAAGCTGATAACTGCGGAACGGGTCGCCGCCGGCCGCTTTGATCGCTTCGGTCCGGGCTGAAAGCAGCGGGCGATCGGGCACCGTGAACGGCAGTTTCGGGATGATCACCGTCCGCAGGGCTTCTCCCGGCACGTCGACCCCTTGCCAGAAACTGTCGGTGCCCAAGAGCACGCCGCGCGGGTCGGCCTTGAAGCGCTCGACCAGTGCCGTGCGCGAGCCGCCATCGGCTTGCGAGTAGAGCGCCAGGTTGCGAGCGGCCAGCCAGGGTGTGAGCTCGGCCGCGGCCCGGCGCAGCATGTCGTAACTGGTGAAGAGCACGAAGGCGTGACCGTCACTGCGCTCGACATAGCGCTCGATCATTGCCAGGCTCGCCCGTTCAAAGGCGTCGCGCTGCGCGTTCGGGTCGGGCATGCCGTCGACCAACACCAACTCGGCCTGGCGCTGGTAGTCGAAAGGGCTGCCCACCGACAGCGTCGGGACGCGCGTCAGCCCGACGCGCGACTTGAAGTAGTCGAACGATGATTCGTTTCCGATCGCCAGCGTGGCGCTGGTCATGATCACGCTACCGACCTTATCGAACAATTGCTCCCGCAAGTCGGGACCGACGTCGATCGGCGCCGCGGCCAGCGACACGCGCGGGTGGCGGCCCCCGGTGACCTCGACCCAGTACACGTTGCGGTCCAGGCGTTGCTCGATCCAATCGTCGGCTTGACCGGCCAGCGCCGTCAACCGGTCGGCCGCGGCTAGAAAATCCTGCCGCTCCTCGCGCTCGACCGCGAAATCCCCCTGGCTGCGCACCATGCGGGATAGTTTCATGAGGGCGGGGCTGAGCGGGTTCTGCACGATGCCGGGCCGCTCCACGCGGCCTCCCGAGCCGCCGTTGAAATCGCGCCACGTGCGCACCGTGTCGAAGAATTCGTCGGCCGCAAAGCGGCATTCCAGCACCTGCCGCTGGGCGTCGGCCAGTTTGCGCTCGACCAGCAGGCCCCGATTCGTGCGGTCGTTGTACAACTTGTTGAGCGCGTACTCGATATTGCCCGAGCGCAGCTCCATGCCCAGGTGGTCGCTGGCCACGGTCTCTATGTTATGGGCTTCGTCGAAAACCACGGCGTCGTAATCAGGCAGAATGCTGGCTCCCTGGCGACGCAGCGCCAGGTCGCTGAAGAACAGGGCGTGATTCACGATCAAAATCTGGGCGCCCTGCACGCGCCGCCGTGCCTGGTAGTAAAAGCACTCGCCGTACGTCGGGCAATCGCGCCCCATGCAATTGCCGTGATCGCTTTGCGCCTCGTCCCAGACCTGGGGAAGCGGCCGATAATCAAGATCGGCGAGCGAGCCATCGGTCGTCACTTCGGACCATTTAATGAGCTTGCGCAGCGCGTCGAATTCGGCCTCTTCGCGAAAGATCGAGCCGGCGCGGCCAGCCGCGCCGCGCAACCGGCGGCGGCTCAGATAATTGTGCCGGCCCTTAACGAGCACCGCCGAGAATTCGAGCGGGATCACGGCGTTCAGTAGCGGCAGGTCCTTCGTGATCAACTGTTCTTGCAGGCTGATCGTGTACGTCGAGATAACGATCCGCCGGGCGATCGGCTCGTCGCCGGCGGCAGTCGCCAGAATCGCGGGCACGAGATAGGCAAAGCTCTTGCCGACGCCCGTCCCGGCTTCGACCACCAGGTGCTGTCGATTGCCAAGCGCCTGCCAGACGGCCTCGGCCATGCGCAACTGCTGCGGCCGATCTTCATAGCGCGGCAAGCGGGCCGCGATCCGTCCCTCGGGTCCCAGAATCTCGGCAGGTGTGAGGTTCATCCGAATGCGCCGCGGGGTGCTTCCGTGCTCCGTGCGAATCGCGCCCTAGCGAGGCCGGGCCGGCGCGATCGTGCCTACTTCCGGACTACTTGCCGTGGCGTACAGCTTCTTGGGAATGCGCCCAGCGAGATACGCCAGCCGACCCGCTTCGGTCGCCGCGCGCATCGCTCGGGCCATGGCCAATGGGTCAGCCGCATGCGCGATGCCGGTGTTCAAGAGCACGCCGTCCACGCCCAGTTCCATGGCGATCGTCACGTCACTGGCCGTGCCCACGCCGGCATCGACGATTACGGGATAGTCCGGGTCGCCCTCCTTGAGGTATTCCAGACAGATGCGGATGTTGTTCGGGTTGAGGATGCCCTGTCCCGAGCCGATCGGGCTGCCGGCCGGCATCACGCTCGTGGCGCCGGCCTCTTTCAGCCGCCGCGCCGTGATCGGGTCGTCAGTCGTGTAGCACAGCACCTGAAAGCCCTCGGCCACCAGCTTTTCGGTGGCAGCCACCGTGGCGATCGGGTCGGGCAACAGCGTCTTCGCGTCGCCCAGCACTTCGAGCTTGACCCAATCGGCGCCCGGGTTTTCGATCCCCAGCAGAATCTCGCGCCCCAGCCGGGCCACGCGAACGGCATCATCGGCCGAAAAGCAGCCGGCCGTGTTCGGCAACAGCACGTAGCGGCTGGTATCGATGTAATCGAGGATGTTGCGGCCGGCGGCATCGACCAGGCGCTCGCGGCGCACGGCGACCGTGATGCAATCGGTGCCCGAAAGCTCCAGGGCCTGGGCCATCAACTCATAGCTTGCGTACTTGCCGGTGCCGACGATCAGCCGGCTGGCCAGGCGATGACTGCCCAGGAGAAAACCGTCGCCCGACGGATCTTGCTCGTCAGGCAAAGCAGGCGTGCTACTGCGCGTGGCGGTGGGGCCCATTCGTTTATCCTCCTCCCACGAGCGAGACAATCTCCACGCGATCACCGTCGGCGAGCACGTGTTGGGCATGCTGCCCGCGGGGGATCAGTTGCAAGTTGACTTCGACGGCGATTTGTCGCGGCGGCAGGCCAAGCTCGTCGACCAGCGCGGCCAAGGTCGTGGCCGGCCCGAGAGAGCGCGGCTCGCCGTTACAGACGATCGTTACGGCGCCAGACGAGGGTGCGCGGCTCGTCGAATTCGAGGATGCCGGGGCAGCAGGATGCTTGGTCACAGCGGCATTTTAGAGCCGCTGCGCGCGGGCGGTCAAGCGGCGCGAGCTGTCGTGCCGCATTACTGGCCGCGGATTGCCTGCGTGCGGAACTGCAGGACGTCGAGCCGGAAGAGTTGTCCCTTGAACTGCATCACGCTGGTCGCGAGGCCGCGCGTCCAGGGAACCGCGTAGGCCACGACGCGACCGCTGCTGGTGTCGGCGACATAGACCACCGAATTGCCGGGCTGCATCTGGCCTCCCTGGCGGCGCAGGCCCGCGCCACCGGTGACCATCATGAACTTCGGGTTCTGATTGGCCTTCAGGCCCAGATCTTCCATGACCGAGGCTTCGAAGGCGCAGGTGAATTTGCCGGTCGTCGTGCTCAGCACGGCGCACTTCAAACTGCCCGTGATGAAATCGAGCAAGAATAGCGCTTCGAGTTCGTCATCGACCCAGCCCGTGGCGATCGAGAAGTTGTCGGTGTGGTCCGTGGCCACAGCGTGCATCGGCGCGTGAGGGAAGAATCCTCCTGCGACGAGTCCCACGACCAGCCCCACCACCAGCCACGCGACCGATTTACGGCCCAGCGACGGCGCCATGATTGCCTCTCCCGAATAAGCGATGCGCCAGCGTTCCCTGCCGCGGCCCGCATCCCCCACTGAAGCGCATGCTACCGCGCTTGCCAAAACCACACCAGATTGGCTTTACCGTGGGTTTTGCCCCCCGCGCGGCACTACAATCCGCCGTCACGAACGGTAAACTGTGGCGGCCAGCCCTGCCGCACGCGCGCCAGGGCCATCGTAGCGCTCGCGCACGCCCATCGCAGGAGATGCTGACATGTCGACGAACGGTCCCTTGAATCGAAAACTGCGCATGGCGCTGGTCGGAGGAGGGCAGGGGGCCTTCATCGGGCGCGTCCACTGCACCGCGGCCGTGCTGGACAATCGCGCCGCCCTGGTGGCCGGTGCCCTGTCGAGCAACCCGGAAAAAGCCAAGGCCTCGGCCCCCGATTACGACATTCCCGCGGATCGGGCCTATGGCTCGGTCCGCGAGCTGATCGAAGGCGAAAAGAAGCGCCCAGCCGACGAGCGCATCGATTTCCTGTCGGTCGCCACGCCCAACCATACGCATTACGAGATTGCCAAGGCGGCCGTCGAGGCGGGCTTCAACGTCATTTGCGACAAGCCCATGACGTTCGACCTGAAGCAAGCCGAGGACCTGGCCGAGACCGTGGACCGATCGGGCGTGGTGTTCGCCGTTTCGCACAACTACACCGGCTATCCACTGGTGCGCCAGGCGCGCGAAATGGTGCTGTCGGGCGAGCTGGGCGAGATCAACGCGGTGCGCTCGAATTATATCCAGGGCTGGCTGCGGACGCGCATCGAAAGCGAATCGCAGAAGCAAGCCTCATGGCGGACCGATCCCTCGAAGAGCGGCGCGGCCGGCTGCTTCGGCGATATCGGCACGCACGCCTACAATCTGGCTCGATTTATCACGGGCTTGTTGCCCGAGAGCATCAGCTGCAACCTGCAGACGTTCGCGCCGGGACGCAAGCTCGACGATTACGGTCACGCGGTCGTACGCTTCGAAAATGGCGCATTGGGCACGGTCACGGCATCGCAAATCAGCCACGGCCGTGAGAACGATTTGTTCATCGAAGTCGACGGCACCAAGGGCTCGCTCGAATGGCATCAGGAAGAACCGAACAAGATGCTCTACCGCCGCAACGGCCATCCGCTGAACGTCTACACGCGCAATCCCGGCGCGCCCTTCATGAACGAAGCAGGGAATGCGGCCAGCCGCCTTCCAGGTGGGCATCCCGAAGCGTTCTTCGAAGCCTTTGCCAACGTCTATCGATTCGCCTACGACAACATGGCGCTGCGGGCGACGGGAAAAGACTTCGAGCGACGCGACACCATCTATCCCAACGTCAACGACGGCGTCGAAGGGATGTTCTTCATTCAGCAATCCGTGGCCAGCAGCCAGCAGAACGGCGCCTGGCTGCCGCTGAAACATCCGCGGGCACGGCGCTAAACTCCCGTCGGTTCGGAATACACGGATGGACACAAATGCTCGTGCTGCGAAACCGGTGTTCGTGGCGGTGGCCGTGGTCGAAGATCGCGGCTGTTACCTGATCGGGCAACGTCCGCCGGGCGTGCCGCTGGCCGGTTTATGGGAGTTTCCCGGCGGCAAACGGCGTCCCGGGGAATCGGCCGCGCAGGCCGCCGAACGCGAAACGCTGGAGGAAACAGGGGTCGCGGTTCGCGCGATTGGCGAGCACGAAACGGTCACGAAGACGTACGATCACGGCACGGTCGAAGTAACGTTCGTCGCCTGCCAACTCGCGGGAGAATCGCGCGAGCCGCGCGCGCCGTTTCTCTGGGTGCCGGCCGCGGAGATCGGAAACTTCGAATTCCCGGCGGCAAACCATGCGCTCGTCCGGAAGCTCGTCGCGGGCGCCTCGTCATCGTCGCCTGCCTAAACCCTCACGCAGTTGGTCGCCAGACGATCAACTCCCCAGGCCGCACACGTGCTAGCAATGCACAATTCGCGGCGCCAAGCGAAAACGGTATTGGCCGCGCGCGCCATCTTGGGTAGATTTTGCAAACTTTACAACGTTGCCTGGTGGAAGCGCGGACGTCCCGCAACGTTGATTCGCGCGTAGCAACGAAGCCACGCAAGGCTTTCGGCGCTTTTGCCCACCAGTGCATCGCGACGGCAGCGGATTTCGGCTCGCGATTTGCGTCACGGCCGACAGCCTTGCCAAGACCCAGGGATGTGGCAAGAGCTGCAACCGCAGACCATTGAGGAGATCAGAGCATGGATGCTCGCCTCGTCCGCGCGGCCGTTATGGTCGCTGCGCTGGTGTCGTTAGGCGCCAGCTACCGCACGCCCAACTTCGTGGTCAACGCCCCGACGCAAGACATCGCGACCCAGATCGGCCAACAAGCCGAGACCTATCGACGCGATTTGGCTGTTCTCTGGCTTGGCAAGCCGCTCCCCAACTGGGCCCAACCCTGCCCGATCACGGCGCAAGTCGCCGAGCATCTGGGAGCGGGCGGCGCAACGAGCTTCATGTTCGATCATGGCGAAGTCTTCGGCTGGACCATGACGATCCAAGGCTCGCTCGAACGGATTCTCGACTCGGTGCTGCCGCACGAAGTGACGCACACGATCTTTGCCAGTCATTTCCGCCGTCCGTTGCCGCGGTGGGCCGACGAAGGGGCCTGCACCACGGTCGAACATGCCAGCGAGCGCGGCAAGCAGCAGCAGATGTTGATCCAGTTTTTGCGCACCAATCGCGGCATTCCGTTTCATTCGATGTTCGCCATGAAGGAGTACCCGGCCGACGTGCTGCCGCTGTACGCGCAGGGGCATTCGCTGGCGTCGTTCCTGATCCAGCAGGGAGGCCGGCAGAAATTCTTGAATTTCGTCGCCGCCGGACTGCAAGGCGAGCAATGGCCCGCGGCGGTGCAGCAGAATTACGGCTTCGCGAACCTGGCCGCTTTGCAGAATTCATGGCTCGACTGGGTGCGCAAAGGCAGCCCGGCCATCAGCGCGCCGAACCCGTCGGCGGATACGCAACTGGCCGCGAACGCGCCGCGCCCGCGGCCCGAGCCGAACTTGATCGTCCGCGGTCAGAGCAGCGACAGCGATGACGCCGCGCCGGCGCCTGCTGCGAACCATGCTTCTGGCGTGACGAAGGCCCCGCTCAATAATCTAGCCGGCAATCTCGTCCCGGTGACGCGGCCGCTGGGCGCCCGCAACAACGGGCCAGCCCCCGAGATGACGCTGGCGGCTAACACGCGGCTCCCTGGCCCGGCCTCTTGGCAGCAAATGGAAGACGCGGTGCAGCGTGCCAGCCAATCGCGCGATCCGTTCCAACGAGCGCCGGGCGGTGACGCCAATCGGCACGTGTTGCTCGAATGGGGCAACGACGCCAGTAATAACCAGCGAGCGGTCGGAGGATCGTCCGGTACCGCGACGGGTGGCCCGGCAGGCGCCTCGGTTTACGCGCCGCGCACGAATCAGCCGCTGGCCGCGCCGTAGAGCGCGATCAATCGGGACCAGCTGTGCCATGCTTTTTCGCCAAAGGCGGATAAGCATGCTGCCAATGGTTTCCCCTGACACGAGTCTTGCCGATCCCGTCACGGCAGCACGTAGCGCGTGACGTGGAAAAAAATCGGCGCGGCGAAGCAGATCGAGTCGATACGGTCGAGCACGCCGCCGTGACCGGTGACCAGCGTGCCGTAGTCTTGCACGCCACGATCGCGTTTGATGGCCGACATCGTCAGGCCGCCGAAGAAGCCCATGGTCGTGATCAACAGCGACATGCCCGCGGCTTGCAGCGGATTGAAGGGGGTGGCCCAATAAAGCGCGGCGCCAAACAACGAGCTGCAGGCGACGCCGGCCAGAAAACCCTCCCAGGTGCGGTTAGCGCTGATCGCCGGGGCAATGACGCGGCGGCCGACCAGGTATTCGGCGGCGAAATGGAATGCGTCGCCCATCGTCACGACCAGGATGAAGAACATGAGCAGGCTGGCGTTCTCGCCGGTCGGTAGCTTCAGGTTCAATAGCGCCGGTGCGTAGCTTAAGCAGTAGACGCAGATCATCAGCCCGAACTGGATCTTGGCGCAGCGTTCCAGGTAGCGTTTGAAGTCGCCGGCCAGAGCCACCCGGACCGGCACGAATAAGAACGCGTAGACCGGGATGAAAATGCTGTACAGGCCGTACAAATCCATCCCGACCAGGATGTATTGGACGGGCGAGAAAAGAAAAATCCAAAACAGCGCGCGGTGGTCGGCGATCCGCGTCGGCGTGAGCGTAATGAATTCGCGCAGCGCCCAAAACGACAGAAAAAAGAACAGGATCACGGTGGCTGTCTGCCCAAGCAGGAAGGCGGCCGCCAGCACCGAGCACATCAGCCACCAGGCGCGGACGCGCAGATTGAACTGCTCGATCACCGCCGGATCGAAGCGCGGGTCGGTCTGCCGGCGCAGAATCTGCCCCACGCCGGTCGCAACGGCCAACAGGCCGATCACGCCCAGCACCAGGCCCCAGGTAACCGCGTCGTTGATCAGGCTGCTCATAGATCCTTCAGCCGGCGTACGGCGTTGCGGGCACGGCGCAGGAAGTCCATCTTCGGTTCCTGGTTTTCCAGCCACATGGGCGGGCCAAAGGTAATGCAGCTCAACAAGGGAACCGGCAAAAACTCGCCGCGCGGCAGGACGCGATTGACATTGTCGATATGCACCGGCACCAGCTCCAGGTCGGGCCGTTTTTTGGCCAGGTAATAAAGCCCACTCTTGAACTCGTCGAGGTCCGGTCCGGTATTGCGGTGCCCCTCGGGAAAAACGATCAATGAATACCGGTCCCCCATGCTCTTGAGCATCAGATCGACCGGGCTCTGATGGACCTTGATTTCCTTACGGTCGATCAACAGCGCGTCGAAAATATTCATGGCGATGAAACGCCGCACGAACCCCTTTTCCCAATAATCTTTGGCCGCCACGGGCCGGGTCAGGTTGCGCACCTTGCGCGGCAGCGACGCCCAGAGCACGAGCACGTCCAGATGGCTCGTATGGTTGGCGAAGTAGACGCGCTGGCAGGTGTCGGGCTGGCAATCGATCCAGCGCACGCTCGCCCCGCTGATCAGCCGCGCGAGCGCGGCGAGTGACGTGCGCATCCCTTCGGTCTTCAGGTCGACATTATCTCCCCAGCCAGACGCGGAGGCGTCGGCGGCGCTGCCCGAAGCGGGTTGAAGGTTGCGATGCAGCATGGCGATGGTGTCGAAATCCTCAGACGATCGCAAAGTCGGCCCGTCCTGTCGAGCCTGTAATGGTTGCCGAGCGCGTAAAATCGTCGCCGCTCCGGCGACGTCCAGATGTCCGCCTGGTCGCGCCTCGTTCAAGGTCCGCCGGTGATCGTTCCAGGCTCCCGCCCCAGCGGCCGGGCGTCTCCTATGTTAGGATGCCGCGGATATTACAGTATAGGACCTTTAAATCACCTGTCCGTTTCTCGTGGGAGTTGTCGTTTGATGGGCGTGCAACCGATCTTGATCGCCGGTAAATGGGAGACCGTC
This sequence comes from Pirellulales bacterium, assembly GCA_035546535.1. Taxonomy (NCBI): domain Bacteria; kingdom Pseudomonadati; phylum Planctomycetota; class Planctomycetia; order Pirellulales; species Pirellulales bacterium. Next base: position 28,190 of record DASZWQ010000144.1, read on the forward strand.
CCGACGTCGGCAACCTTTCAGGCCGACAACCCGGCAACGGGACAACCGCTTCCAGACGTTTATCCGGTGAGCGGCTGGCAGGACTGCGAACGGGCCCTTGCGGCGGCGGCGAGCGCGGCCACGGCACTGAGGCGTGTGCCCACGGCAAAGTTGGCGGCCTTTCTGGATCGATTCGCCGAACGCATCGAACAGCGCGCCGGTGAACTGGTCGAAATGGCCCATCAAGAAACGGCCCTGCCACGAAAACCTCGCCTGGCGGATGTCGAATTGCCCCGTACCACCAGTCAACTACGCCAGGCGGCCACGGCAGCCCGCGAAGGTTCGTGGGCCCTGCCGACGATCGACACGAAATTGAGCATCCGTTCCTGTTATATGCCGCTTGGGCCGGTGGCGGTCTTCGGTCCCAACAATTTTCCGTTCGCCTTCAACAGCGTGGCTGGGGGAGATTTTGCCGCCGCCATCGCCGCCGGCAATCCGGTGATCGCCAAGGCGAACACGTCGCATCCGGGCACGACCCGGCTGTTGGCCGAAGAGGCGGCGCAGGCCGTGGCGGAATGCGAACTGCCGCCGGCGACCGTGCAGCTTTTGTATCGCACCAGCCATGCCGACGGCGAGCGATTGGTGGCCGATCCGCGCCTGGCGGCGACCGGATACACGGGCAGCCGGCAAGCGGGCCTGGCACTGAAGCGGGCGGCCGACGCGGCCGGCAAGCCCATTTACCTCGAGCTATCGAGTATCAATCCGGTGGTGATTCTGCCGGGCGCGCTCGCCGAGCGAGGCGACAAGATCGCCGAAGAATTCGCTGGAAGCTGCCTGATGGACACCGGCCAGTTCTGCACCAATCCGGGCCTGGTCCTGCTTTTGGCCGGCCCGGCGACCGAGAAATTCATCGTCGACATCTCGCAACGATTCACGGCGGCACCGGCGGGAGTGCTGCTCTCGGCATCGGTCGCGCGAAACCTGGCGCAGGGAATCAAAGAACTGGCGGGCGCCGGCGCGGATATCGTTGTCGGCGGGGTCGCGGACAACACGGGCGGCTATCGTTACGCGAACACGCTTTTGAGGGTTTCCGGCGGACAGTTCCTGCAAGCGCCGGAAAAGCTGCAGACCGAGGCCTTCGGCAACGAATCGCTGCTGGTTGTGGCCCGCGATGCGAGCGAAGCCAGCGCGGTGCTCGACCATTTGGAAGGAAATCTCACCGGCTGCATTTATTCCGACACGCGTGGCAGCGACGACGCCTTGTATACCCAACTGGCCGAGCATTTGCGCCCCAAGGTCGGTCGGCTATTGAACGATAAGATGCCGACGGGTGTCGCCGTCAGCGAGGCCATGAATCATGGCGGGCCCTATCCGGCGACCGGGCATCCCGGCTTCACGGCCGTGGGCATTCCGGCGGCTCTGCGCCGCTTTGCGATGCTGGCCTGCTTTGACAACGTGCGGTCGGCGCGCTTGCCTGGGCTTTTGCAGGACAAGAACGCGGCCGGCGCGTGGCGTTTCATCGACGGCGCTTGGACGCGGGCCGACGTCGGCAGTTGATCAGGTCACTTTGACGCTTTGCTGGACGCGCAACTCTTGCAGGTGCGGGACGTCCAGGATCTGAAACGGCGAGGCGACGCTTTCCCACGATTCGCCACGCTGTGGAATGTGCCGCGCATCAAGAGGGCCGAGGCGGCGTGCCAGCTTCAAATAGCTGATCCGGCGCGGTTCGAGGCCGATCATGCGCGCGCACGTCGCGTCGACAGCCGTTGGATTGAGCCCAATCGCGATCACGCCGAGCGATTTCGGACTGCCGAGAATTGGCCCGTCTCCTTCCATGCAATCAATGGCATCGACGATAGCGATCGTCTTGGGGAGCGAAGCGTTGATGTCGACCACCGTTTGCGGAATGCCGGCGTGGTGCAACACATTCTTCGGCCATCCGTAAACGATCCCGGGCAGCACGCCGTACATGTTTTTCATGGCTGCGGTCATGCCCACCCAATGATGCGTCTTCAGCTTGGGGAGCGAGACGACGAGGTCAGCCTCGGCGACGCTTCGGGGAAAACAGATTTTCGACAGCGGCGAGGCGCGTCCGGCGTTGTCGGTCCAGGCGAGATCATCGTAATTGAGATCCGCAAATTCGAGCCGCTCGGAATCCAAAGCCTCGCCCAGGCCCGATTCAAAAAGCGCCATCTGCGAATCGCGGACGTGGCCGGGCGCCTCGCCCACGGTGACCAGGGCGCCCCAGCGGCGAAACACGTCGGCTGCCGCCACGACGACCGCCGGATGCGTGGTCATATGGGGGCGCGCTTTCGAGGGTTCGACCAGGTTGGGTTTCAAAAGCACGAGCCGGCCACGGATCGTGGCGGGATCGAAACCAACGGCCAGCAATCCGTCGCGAATCGACTGCACGAGGGGGCCGTCGTAGCGCTGATGGCGAGCCAGGAAAACCGGCCGCGGTGTCGTTAAGGCATCGCGGACGAGCGGAAATGCGAGCGCGCCGGCCGTCACGGCGCCCGCGCCAACCAACAGCGCGCGGCGATCGAACTGCGCAGGTTTCACCTGGCAGGCGGGGGCTCGCTCCGGCGAGGTTTGCAGCTCAATGGTCATCGATGCGCGTGAGTGCTTTCCAGGCCGCTTGAGGGACGGCAATCTGTGTGATCAAGGGGCAGTCTTCTTTGAGGGCCGCCAGCGCGAGCAAAGCCAACTCCAGCGACGACTCGCGCCGGTAGGCCCGGGCAAAGGCGTTCGCCAACCATTCTTCGGACCGTGGCAGTTCGCGCCCATGAGCCGACAGCCCGAGAATTCCGTAAGCCAACGAGGCTGGCGCCGTATCGGGGCCAATGGCCGCGAGCAAGTAATCAACGGCCGCCGCGATGCGGCCGTGCGCGTCGGCCTGACCGCAGAGTGCTAGAAGCGTGAGCCCCGTCGGCTCGACGTGGGGAAGCAAAGTCTGGCCAAGAACGATGGTGTTGCCATAATTGCAGCCGCCCGACGGCAGGAGCCGGTCATCGAGCAACCTTGCGGCATCGATGGCGCGCGAATGCGAGGCCAGCCCGACGCTGCACAGAGCCAAGAGGCCAAGCGCCGTTGGCTCAACCCACGAGTGAGTACCGAGAACCCACGGCCACCCAGGGATGGTCGGATCGTGCTCGACGAGGGGACGAGTTTCCGACGTATCGCCGGCGCTTCGCAACAGCCAATCGATGGCCCTGCGGCTTGCTTCGCGTGCCGTGTCTTCCGGACCATGCTCGCCTGGCAAGTTCCAGGCCAACACGGCCAGTGCCGTGGGCCAGCCGGGAGCCGGTTCATCCTGCCGGATGCCTACGCTGCCGTCGGCGTTCTGCGCGATCAGTAGCCACCTGCGCGCGACATCGGCGGCATCATGACGGTTGTGCGCCGCAAGCGCCAGCGCAGCCCAAGCCGTGGGCTCCGCAGCCGGCGCCGTCCCGGGGCGATAGCACCAGGCGGACTGACATTCCAGAACGTCGAGCGCGATCGCAAGCGGGTTCATATGAAGCTCTTCGAAAACTCATTTCGCACTTTGTAAGCGTTGCGTCGGGCCACCTCTGTTTCGGAGGCGCGCAGCGATAACGCTTCCACGGCGCGCAAGCCTACGTCGTGATGCGCGCCGCCGGGGGGTTGTCTCCGCGCGACTCGACATAACCGGAAACCCCGGCGGCTGTGAGCGCATCCGCTGCTAATGCGCGCGGGGGACAAGGCACGGAGGACCCGGGCGATCGCGAGAATTTGACATCCTGAAAAAGCAACCTAGGTTTGCAGTGCATGGGTGAACGCAACCGCGCAACCCTGCACGTGGAATGGGTCTCGCGACCATTCCGACGTTCCCTTCTTGAATGGATATTCTCCGCGTCTAGAACGAATCTAAAGCGTCGAAGGGCAGCGTCACGACACTTGCTGCCGGTCCAGCGTGGGCATCACGTAAGTTGCGTGTGCTTTACGCTGAAAGGTTCAAGTCATTGCGAGCGCGTCGGAACGTAATCGGCTGCGGGCCTGCACAAACAGCCCAGTGGTCGATGCCCGTCGCGATTGTCGACCACCTTTGGCAATCGGCTCGCCCTGATTTCGGCCACACACGATTCGTAGCCAAGGGCGACCAACAGGAATGGAGGATTCTCATGAAATCGCTCGCTTTGAAGGTGCAACGTTTCCTCACGTCCGAAGATGGCCCAACTGCCGTGGAATACGCGGTGATGCTGGCGTTGATCGTGATCGTCTGCTTGACGGCGATTCAATCGATCGGCACGAACGCCAACGCGACTTTCAATAACGTCGCCGGCAAGCTCGGTGGCGGTGGTTCGTAATCGAATCGCATCGCGCGGGGATCGCGGCGCTTGCGCGTCCGATTCCCGCCGGCTTTGCTCCCAACCCTCGGAATCCGCCGCCGGCGGCTTCCGGGGGTTTTTTTGTGACCTAGAGTTTCCAAGGGCAAGCAGCCCAGCGGCACCAAAGAGATACAGCCATGTACCCTGGCATTCCCTTCGAATTCGTTTGTGCCGAGGCGCTCTCGGCCATCCTGGCGATCATCATGGCCAGCGTGTGCCTGCTCTTCTGCATGCGCACTTGACGGTGCGCCGTGCCGCCGAACGGACACCGCGCGGCGGCTGGCTTCTGCAGGCGCGCAAATTGTTACCTTCCAGGCCGCCACGATTCTTGCGAATGCGCCTGCCACTCTGGCGACCGCCTCCCTGAGTTTTTTGACATACGATTGAGTTGAGGGTTGCCCATCGAACTACTCGATGGGACCGCTCCTGGAATTTTGGAACTCATGAGCCCTTCAGCGGACGCGACGACAGGCGAGCAGAGATCTCGCACACCTCGCTTTCGTTCGGCCGCGGAACACGATTTCCCCTCGCACGCGCACACGGAGAAACGAACGTGATTGACATGGAAACGCTACGCACCGGCTTCATCGCGAACTGGCCCAGTTGGGTCGTGACGTTCTTGCTCGTGATGGCCGCGGTCATCGACGGCTGGAAACTGAAGGTTCCCAACTGGCTGACCTTTCCGATGATCATTGCCGGCTGGGTCTACAGCACGGCGTTCTTCGGCTGGGAAGGGCTCGGCTGGAGCCTGGCCGGAACGGCCGCGGGCCTGGCCCTGCTGTTACCGCTGTATGCCATCGGCGGCATGGGCGCCGGGGACGTGAAGCTACTGGCGGGCGTCGGCGCCTGGGTCGGCGCGACCACGACGTTCTACGCGTTTTGCGTGTCGGCCGTGGTCGGCGCCGTGATCGCGGTGTTGATGGTGCTTGTGCGGCGCGATTGGTTCAAACACCAGGCGCAATTCTGGATGATCTTCCACGAGATATTCACCGTGCGCGATCCGAACCAGTTGTCGGCGATCGCGGCCGATCGCAAGAGCAGCATGTTGCTCTTGCCGTATGGAATTCCCATCGCCATCGGCACGATTTTGTACTTCGCTTGGGAGGGGATGCTGCTATGAAGGGCCACCAAGATTTGCCAGCACTGCTAGATCAGAACTCTGCCCCCCTGATGAGAAAGCGACGAACGAAGTCGCTCAAACTACAGAGACTCTACCGGTTGTGCCGAAAGAACCGACGAGGCTCCGCTGTCGTGGAGTTTGCCGTCGTGGCGCCGGTTTTTTTCGCCTTCACCTTGGGAATGATCGAGGTGGGACGCGGAGTCATGGTGCAGCAAATTCTGACAACGGCCTCGCGTGAGGGAGCTCGGCAAGCGGTGCTGGATGGCGCAACACAAAGCGCCGTCACGACTTTTATTACGAACTATCTGAACTCGGCTTCGGTGAGCGCAGCAGGAACAACCGTGACCTACTCCCCCTCTTTGCCTACATCATCAGGATATTCCGGACCGGTGACCGTTACGGTATCCGTACCTTTCAGTCAAGTGAGTTGGTCGCCATCGCCAATCTTCCTTAATGGCGCGACGTTAACCGCTAGCACGACCATGCAACGCGAAGGCATCCAGTGATGGTGCTGCGCCGTGAAACGTAAGCGCGCAGCCGGCAACAGGAGTGGCGTGGGGGGATCATGCGTCCGAAATCGTTGATACTTCTGGCCCTGGCACTGACCTGCGGACTGGCGGCCGCCATCGGCATCAACCAGGTGCTGGCGAATCGCCCCGTCGATCAGGCGCCGGACATGGGAGAAACCGTACCGATCTTCGTGGCCCTCATGGACATCGGGCTGGGCGACCCGCTCACGCCGCAAGTCTTGAAACTCGAGGAATGGCCGAAAATGAAAGTGCCACCCGGCGCCTTGCTGCATCTGGAAGATGTCGAGGGCCGGCGCGCGCGCACCAAGTTCTACGCCGGCGAACCAATCATCGAAGCTAAGCTGTTCGCCAAAGGCGACCAGGGATCAGGCGCGACGGACTTGATCCCCAAGGGCTTTCGCGTCGTGTCGGTGAAAGTCGACGACGTCAGCGGTAGCGGTTTGATCCTGCCTGGCGACCGCGTCGACGCACTGGTCCACCTGGCGGACAATAGCGCCGCGGCGGGTTCCGAGGGAAACCGTTCCAGCACGCACACCTTTCTGCAAAACGTGAAGGTGTTCGCCGTCAATAACGTCTACAGCCGCGAAGCCAACGGCACCGAAGCCATCACGGCCAAGACCATCTCGTTGCTCGTGACGCCGCAACAGGCGGAACTCGTGACGCTGGCCAACGAGATGGGGAAGATCCGGCTCGTGATGCGCAGCGCCGACGACGAAGCGCATGACGAGACGGGCGGCGTGACGCAGAGCGAATTGTTCACCGGAGGCGACCACGCCACGTCTCATAAGCAGGCGGCGGCAGAAACCCTGATGAAAATCATCGAGCCGGCAAAGCCCAAGGAGCCGCCTCCCGAGGAACCCGCCGCGCCTCCCACGAACGTCTGGAAGATGGTCGTGATCAAGGGTGACGCGGTCGATGAGGTCGAGTTCGAAGATGGCGATCGCGTGGGCGGACCCATTCAAGTGCGGCAGCTAAGCGCAGGAGTTGGCTCGACATCGGCAGGAGCCTCCGGAACGCTGCCGCTGGGAGCGACCACAACGACCACCAGCACGCCACCCTATACACCGGCTCCGGGCGACGGCCCGTAGGCCACGACGAAACATGACACACTGGCCCGCGGTTTTCCACACCCGCCGGCCTTAAGGCAAACAATCTGAAGCACCGACACCGTCTCGGCAAAGGGCAAACCGCTGTGCAAGGATGACAGCGGGACCAAGGATGGGTCGCCGAGTTCGATTCGAAGCAAGGAAGTTCACGGATGACTATTCGGGCTTTACGACGACGTGCGGCGCCGCTGCGCGTCTTGGCGCGAAAGGCGGTCCTTTGGGCCGTCATCGCGGCGCTTGTTCTGCCGCCATCGCCACCTGCCGCGACGGCCGCCGTGGAGCCGCCGCAGGCTCAGGCCGTCGTCTTCAAGGTGCAAAACACCAACGAGCGTCTGGAGATGGTCGTCAACTCCAGCCGCATCCTCACCATGGACCAGAAGATTCCGCAGGTGCAGGCCGCGAATCAGGACCTCGTCGAGCTGACGCCGCTATCGGCCACGCAGGTGCAACTGCTGGCAAAGAAGGCCGGCGTCACCCAGGTCAACTTGTGGGACGAGGAAAAGAAGGTTCACACGATCGATGTCATCATCTTCCCCGATGCGCGGGAGCTGGCGATGCTCTTGCAGTCGCAGTTCCCCACGACGGCGCTGCGCGTCGTGCCGACGGCCAACAGCGTGATTTTGTCGGGACACGTCGACGACCCGAACCAGATCAGCCGCATCGTCGCCATCGCCGAAGATTATTACCCGAAGGTGATCAACAACATCACCATCGCGGGCGTGCAACAAGTGCTGTTAAAGGTCAAGGTGCTGGAAGTTTCGCGCACGAAGTTGCGGCAACTGGGCTTTGACTTCCGGGCGCAAAGTGGCCAAAGCTTTTTTCAATCGGCGATCAGCCAGATCTTGGGTTCGTCGTCGGGGCAGTTTACACCCCCACCCGGCCCCATTCCCGGCCTGATTTCCACGGCTTCCTCGGATACGCTGCACCTCAGCTTCGGCATCGTGAACCAGAACAGCGCATTTTTGGGCTTCCTGGACGCGCTCGAGAAGCAACAACTGGCGACGATTCTGGCTGAACCCAACCTGACGGCTTACAGCGGCCGCCCGGCCAGCTTTTCCTCCGGCGGTCAGTTCCCGGTGCCGGTGCCGCAGAGCTTGGGTACGATCTCGGTCCAATGGAAGACCTACGGCACGCAGGTCGATTTCGTGCCGATCGTCCTGGGGAGCAACGCCATTCGCCTGGAAGTCTTTCCGCGCGTGACGGAAATCGACGAGACCCATGCCGCCGTGATCAACGGTCAGACCGTGCCGGCCCTGAAGATTCGCGAGGCCAATACGGGCGTCGAGATGCGCGCCGGACAGACCCTGGCGATCGCCGGCTTGATTCAGAACCGGCGCGATTACGCGAAGCGTGCCGTGCCGCTGTTAGGCGAGATTCCCTACGTGGGAGCTTTGTTTCGCAACGAAACAGGCCAGGATGAGGAAATCGAGCTGTTGATCATGGTGACGCCAGAGCTGGTCGAGGCGCTCGATCCTTGCGACGTGCCTACGGAAGGCCCGGGTACGGTGACCTCGAGCCCGACCGATTTCCAGATGTACTTCAAGGGCCACATCGAGGTACCGCGCTGCCCGGCCGACGATGCCTGCCGTCCGTCGCTATCGCCTGGCTCGTTGTACGAATTCTCCCGGCCGAAGGGCGGCGGTGGGCCCCCGGGCGATCCGTCGGGGCCGGCGCTCGCTCCGCAGGAGGGCTCTGACGAAGTGATCGAGGCGCCCGCCCCCGAGCCTGGCTCGGCGTCGCGTCGCAACACGCTGCTGCGATCGCCCCCGTCGGCCGCGGCCCGGCCACGTTCGACGTCGCAGACCGGCGAAGCAGTGCCCCGAGCGCGGCAGGTGCCGGCGAGCTACAACGGCGATAATCGCTCCGCCTCTTACAGACCGAACAATCGGACATCGCGGCCAACCACAGCGCAACGCAACGGATCGCAATCCCCGCCGGGAATCGTCGGGCCCGTGGGATATGACGTAAAAAATTAAGGCGGAGAATTGCCTTCCCGGTTGCCGGGACGGCTGACGGTCCGCACCAATCGCACGATCCACCGCGCTCGATTCATTCACCATGGCCAACGTGTTACGTCTAGCGGTCGTCGATCCCAACGACGCCACGCGCGACGCCATCAAGTCGATGCTGTTGGGACTTGATCTCGTCTGGCTCGAGGCCGAATGCTCGCGCTACGAATTCTTCGCCGATGTCGTGCTGCAAACGCATCCCGATATGGGCCTGGTGTCACTGGACCAGGATCCCGAGAAAGCGCTGCGCCTGATCGCGCGGCTGGGCGAAGAGACGCCCGAGTGCAGCATCCTGGTCGTCAGCAGTTCGACCGATGGCAGCTTGATCTTGAAAGCGATGCGGGCTGGGGCGAAGGAGTTTTTAACGCGGCCCGTGAAGATCGAGGACTTGCTCGAGGCGTTGGGCCGGATTAGCGAACGGCGGTTCGGCCGCGGCGAGGCCAAAGCACGCAGCAGTACGGTGGTTGCCGTCGCCGGCGCCACGGGAGGCGTCGGCGCGACGAGCCTGGCCGTGAATCTGGGTTGCGCGCTAGCGGCCAATGAGAAGAACTCGGTCGCGATCGTCGATCTGGACCTGTGCCTGGGCGACGCGGACGTGCTGTTGGATACGATACCCGACTACACGCTCTTGGATGTGGCCCAAAACATCACACGGCTCGATTTTGCCTTGCTGAAACGCTCGTTGACGAAGCATTCCTCGGGCGTATTTTTGCTGCCGCGCCCGGTGCAGATGGAGGACATCTCGCACATCGCCCCCGACGATTTGCAGCGCGTGATCGGTCTCTTGAAGGCCACGTTCACGCACCTGGTGCTGGACCTGTCGAAGTCCTACAACGCGCTCGACCAGGTGGCGCTGGAGATGGCCGACCACGTGCTCCTGGTGACGCAACTCGATCTGCCCTGCCTGCGGAACGTGGTGCGGCTGATGACCTCGTTCCATGCCAATCAGGGATTGTCCGACAAGGTCAAGATCGTGCTCAACCGCGTCGGGCTGGATTGCGGTCACATCAGTTTGAAAAAGGCGCAGGAAACGATCGGCCGCGAAGTCTTCTGGCAGGTGCCCAACGACTATCGCACGATGATCGAGGTGCGCAACAACGGCGTTCCGCTCACGGATCAAGCGCCCAAGGCGGCCGTCACGCAGGCCATCGTCAACCTGGCCATCGCGCTTACGGGCGGCCCAAGCACTGACGGGGACGCGGGCGATACCAGCCGCACGGCCCTCACACGGTTGTTCAACTTCTGGCCGAAGAACAATCCCACGCCGACGAAGTAACGCGCCCGCCTTCCGCCGGCCGCTGCATGCGTCTTCGTTCCGGACGCCCGCGGGCAGGCCATCCCTTTGGGGTAATCGCACCACGCGGTCCCGGGGCATTCCAAGCCCTCGGGGAAAGCCTGTTTCGGCAGCCTGAGTCGCGCCGGCGTGAGCTATCCTTTTTGTGGAAATTAATCGCGATCCGCCGGCGCCGCAGGCATTCGGCCGACTTGGGCAATCCCGGCGCTGTAACCGACTCCTCTGAAAAGACCGCAGGCACACAATCGTGAAACCCCCTTTGACGGCAACGCGCGAGAAGACGCAAGAGAACGACTTCGAAGAACTGAAGCGCCGCATCCACGGCAAGCTCGTCGACAAGCTCGACCTGACGCGCGTCGGCGACCTGGCTGGCGATGTTTTGCGGCGCGAGATCCGGCTCGTCGTCGAGCATCTTTGCGACACCGAGGACACGCTCCTCAATCGCAGCGAGCGCGAGCGGCTGGTCGACGAGGTGCTCGACGAGACATTCGGGCTGGGCCCGCTCGAACTATTGCTCAAGGACCCGACGATCAGCGATATCCTGATCAACGGCCCGAAGAACATCTATTGCGAGCGCAAAGGAAAGATGGAAAAGACCAACGTCACGTTTCGTGACAATGGTCACCTGATGCAGATCATCGATCGCATCGTGTCGAAGGTAGGACGGCGCGTCGACGAAGTCTGCCCGATGGTCGACGCCCGCTTGCCGGACGGTTCCCGCGTGAACGCGATTATTCCTCCCTTGGCCCTGGATGGCGCGGCCGTCTCGATTCGCCGCTTCGGCGCCAATCCACTCAAACTCGAAGACTTGTTGAACTACAAGGCCTTTACGCCCGAGATGGTGATGCTGCTCGAGGGCGCGATCAAGGCCCGCTTGAACATCGTCATTTCGGGCGGTACGGGCTCGGGCAAGACGACGCTGTTGAACACACTGTCGAGCTTCATTTCCAACGCGGACCGCATCGTCACGATCGAGGACGCGGCCGAACTGCAATTGCAGCAAGATCACGTGGTACGGCTGGAAACGCGGCCGCCGAACATCGAAGGCAAGGGAGCCATTACCGCTACCGACCTGGTAAAGAACGCCCTGCGTATGCGGCCCGAGCGCATCATCATCGGCGAATGCCGCGGCGCCGAGACGCTCGACATGTTGCAAGCGATGAATACCGGTCATGAAGGTTCGCTGACCACGATTCACGCTAATACGCCGCGCGACGCCGTGGCCCGTATCGAAACCATGATCACGATGGCCGGCTTCGAACTGCCATTGAAGGCCATGCGGCAACAAATCGCCAGCGCCGTGGACCTGATCATTCAGGCCAACCGCTTGCAGGGGGGGCCGCGCAAGATCACGCACATCACCGAAATCCTGGGAATGGAACAAGACACGATCGTGATGCAGGACATCTATCACTTCACGAAGGACGGCGTTGATGAAAATGGCCGGGCGCGCGGCCGCTTTCTGTCGACCGGCATTCGCCCCGCCTTCATGGACCGCCTCGAGGCTGCCGGCGTCCGTCTGCCGGCGAGCGCCTTCCGCCAGCGCGTGATGTTAGAGGATTAGTCCCCGAGACCATACGACCATGAACCCGACTCTGCTCATCTCGATCGCGGCCTTCGTCGGCGTGGCGGCGCTGGTCGGCGGCATCGCCATGTTCCTGCGCGAGAAAAGCGACAAGGGCATCGAGCAGCGGCTGGACGTGCTGACCGGGCTGAGCACGGCCAGCAACGTCAAGGAGAACCTGCTCAAAGGGAGCGTGCTCAGCGCGCCCTTGAATGAAAAGCCCGGCATCCTCGAAGGACTCGTCGCCCGTTATCACAAGCTGAGTCTGTTATTCGAGCAGGCCGATACGACGCTCACCATTTCGCGGTTTTTCGGCATCTCGGCCGGGCTGGCCGTGGTCGGTGCGTTGGCCTCGATGGTGGCGGGCTTTCCTGCGCCGATGACGCCCTTGGGGGCGCTGGCGATGGCAACGCTGCCGCTGTTGTGGCTGATGTTTCGCCGCGGCAAACGGATGAAGGCCTTTGCCGTGCAATTGCCCGACGCGCTGGAGCTAACGGCCCGCGCGCTGCGCGCCGGTCATAGCCTGGCGTCGGGCTTCAACCTGGTACGCGAAGAGATGGCGCCGCCGATTTCCAAGGAATTCGGCCGGGTCTTCGAAGAGCAGAACCTGGGCATTTCGATGGACGATTCGCTGTCGAACATGACCGAACGCGTCCCCAACCTGGACCTGAAGTTCTTCGCCACGGCCATCGTCCTGCAACGGCAGACGGGCGGTGACCTGGCCGAGATTCTCGACAAAATCGGCTACATCATTCGCGAGCGATTCAAAATCTGGGGCCAGGTGCAGGCGCTGACGGGCGAAGGCCGTTTGTCGGGCGTGGTGCTGTTGGGGTTGCCGCCGGTCCTGTTTCTCGCCGTGTACCGGCTGAACCCCGATTACATCATGATGCTGTTCACCGACCCGATGGGCAAAAAGATGCTCGCCGGAGCGGTCATCCTGCAGGTGCTCGGCGCGCTGGTCATTCGCAAAATCATCAATATCAAGGTGTAAGTCGTGATCCTTGCCGACTTGATCGACTTCACGCAGATTCTGCCGCTGGCCGTATTCGGCTTGTTTGCCGTGGCCGCCTGGTGGCTGTTGGATCTGGTGGCGACGGGGCGGCCGCGCACTTTGCAGCGGCTGGACGAAATCAAGAATCCTGCGCTGCGACGCCGTGAAGCGGCGTCGTTGACCAAGAAGCAGGACGCGATGACCAAGGTGCTGGAAGCGGCTTCGCCTGCTCTGGCCGCGCCCTTGCAACCGAAAAGCGAGCTGGAAGTCAGCAAGCTGAAAATGAAGCTTTCCAACGGTGGCTTCCGCGGCGAGTCGGCGCCGACGATCTTCCTGGGTCTGAAATTCCTGGGTCTGATCATCGGCCTGTTCGGCAGCGGCACGACGATGATGATCCTCGGCAATTTCAGCCAGAAATCGACCATGACGTCGCTGTTCGTCGCCGGCGCCTTGTTTTACCTGCCCGACCTGGTGCTGAAGCTGATCGTCAGCAAACGCAAGGAAGCGATCTTCCTGGGCCTGCCTGATGCGCTCGACCTGATGGTGGTGTGCGTCGAGGCGGGGCTGGGTCTGGACCAGGCGATGCGCCGCGTTTCGGACGAGATGAAGCGGATCTACAAGGTGATCTCCGAAGAGTTCGCGCTGTCGAACTTTCAATTGCAAGTGGGTCGCTCGCGCACTGACGTGCTGCACGAGCTCGGGGTGCGCACCGGCGTCGATGATTTGCGCAGCCTTGCGTCGATCTTGATTCAAGCCGATAAATTCGGCTCCAGCATCGCGCAAGCCCTGCGCGTGCAAAGCGACTCGATGCGCACGCGGCGGCGGCAATTGGCCGAGGAAAAAGCCGCCAAGACCGCGGTAAAGCTGATTTTCCCGCTCGTGATCTTCATCTTCCCGGGCATTTTCGTCGTGCTCGTCGGGCCGGCCGCCATCACCATGGTCCGCGAAATGTTCCCGCTGATGGCCGGGGCCGGGGGCGGGCCCGGAGCCGGAAGCTGAGGCGATTGCGCAAGCCCTGGCGGTTCCTCGTTCCGGTGCCAGGAATTCGGCGGCTACCGTCCGATACCGGGATAGGGGCCGAAATGCGCGCCCGAGCCCGGCACGGGATGCCGATGGCCGCGCGGACCACGACTGGGGATCGATCGATGCGATGCTTGCTGCTGGCCGCTTTCGCCGGGTGCGCGCTTGTGCCTGCGTCCGTGTTGGCACAGAACGCCAACATGAACTGTGATGTGGTCACCGAGGATTCGGCCAAGCCCGAGCCGAACTTCTTCAAACGCGCGTGGTATTCGGTCTGCCGCGACTTCAAGCGAAACAACAATTGGCCCGACCCGTTCGTAACGGCGGATCGCGCGAACACGCGCATCCATTTCGACTTAGCGACCGCCAATGGCTGGCGCGTGCAAAACACGCTCGGCGATCACCACTTCGTCGATGACGGCACGGAATTGACCGAGGCGGGGCGCCTGAAGATTGCTGCCATCATTGCCCAGACTCCGCTCTGCTATCGAGCGGTTTTCCTGTTGCGCGACGAGGATCCGGAAAAGACCGCCGGCCGCGTGGTGGCCGTGCAAGAACAAATCGCCGCGGTCGTCGGCGACCGTCCGCCGGTACCGATCTTCGAGACGTACGACAAGCCGCGCGGCACACCCGCTTTTTATGTCGACGAGGTGACGCGCCGCTATCAGGCCACGATTCCCGATCCGCGCTTGCCTGAGGACGACAGCAGTAGTTCGATGTCCTCGGGTTACAGCGGCGGTAGTGGCAGCGGCAGCAGCGGGCAGTAGGGGCCAGCGGTTGGAAACCTTTCACGCCCTGCTTTCCACACAGGGCCGCCAATATCACGGGGCAAAGCGACACGCGCAGCAAGCTTCGGCGTCCTCACGGCGGAGCCGCGCGTTGCTCGCGACGATTGCTAGCACGTGGAAATCTGCCAGGGCTGCCGCGATTTGCCTGGTCCTCCCCGCCTAACCCACACCCCTGTTACGTGTGTTACGTGTTCGCCAATCTGCCACTTCCTATGCAGCCGATGATTGTCGTCGGCCGATCAATATTGCGACACCGCGAGAGCGTTCTCCTCGGAATAACTGCGATGGTTTACCAAATCTTCAAGCGTCGAGTGCGACGTTCTGAATGTGTGCGACGCCGCACCGCTGGGCCGTTATGTGCCTTGTCGATCGCTCTCGCCATGGCCGGTTTCAGCCTCGTTGGCTGCGTCAGCCCGAAGCCGGGCGACGCAGACTACGGGCAGCAACCCACCGGGTTGGCGGCGCTCAGCCCCAGCGCCATCGGGCAATCGGTCAGCAAGTCGGTAAAGGCGGGCACGGATAAAGTCAGCCAATCGCTGAAGCCCAAGCCCAAATCCGAGGAAGTCGCCAAGCGCGATTCCGCGGGCGGCTGGTGGCCGGTGAAAAAGAAGGATCCACCGCCAACCCCCGAGTTCTTCGTGGCGCTGGCGCGCGTCCACGAGCAAACCGGCGAACATGACATGGCCGCGGCGCAATACGAGAAGGCGCTCGCACTGGACAAGAATCACCTGGACGCCTTGGTAAGCTATGCCCACATGCTTGATGGGCAAGGCCAGAAGGTGAAAGCAACGGAATATTATGTCCGCGCGGTGAAGGCCCACCCGCAGGATGCGTCGGCGGCGAACGATTTGGGCCTGTGCTACGCACGTCAGGGGAAATACGAGTTAGCGCTCGAATACCTGGATAAGGCCGTTTCGCTGCAGCCCGATCGTGAACTGTATCGCAACAACATTGCCACGGTCCTGGTCGAAATCGGCCGCCCGGACGAAGCCGTGCAACAGATCGCGGCCGTTTATGGCGAGCCGATCGCGCATTACAACGTGGGCGTATTGTTGAACCACCAGCGCAGGCCTGAGCAGGCGATCCGGCAATTCGCCATCGCGATTCAGCAGGATCCGGCGATGGAGGAAGCCCGCGAGTGGCTGGACCGGCTCAACGCCGAAGCCCCGCGCGAACAGTTGGCAAGCGCGCAGATGGTCGAAGACGAGTCGGTCGAGAGCTCGGTTCGCCCGGCCGCGCAGACCGAGCGAATTGATGGCGAGCGAGCGGACGCCAAATCGAGCCGCCGTGGCTCTCGCGTGGCCGCACTTCCGAAGCAAGGCGCCGCCTCGCGGCAGGAAGCCTACGTTCCACCCAAGCCGGTCGATTCGCCGGCGCAGCAACCCACGGCCCAGGCCAGCGAGCCTGCGGCCGTCACGCCGGCGGTCGACATGCAGACCATCCCTGCGTCGCCGTCGGGCTATGTCCCGCCCAGCCGGTACTAATTTAGCGGGCAGAGGGCAGTAGGCAGACGGCAGTGAAGAGACGATTCACCGTCGATCAGGGTGCGCCGATCTTCTTGCTGACATCCGTCAGGAACGCGACGGCGGCCGGCGGGAACGCCTCCTTCTCTTTGCTCCAATAGCTGACGACGGCCGGCGCTCCGTTAACCGTGATCGGCACATGGATGCTCGATCCGAGCGCTCGGCGCATGGCGGCCATGTCCGCCCCGGCGTCCGGCAGCGCCGCATTCGTGACCAGCTTGCCCCCTTCGATATAACGGGCCAGCGTCGCATCAGCGGCGGCAAAAGTCCGGTCGCCACGGCCTAACGGGTAGTCAAGGACCGCCGGCTGTGCCACGGCCAGGAAGTGAACTTTGCCGTCGTCGATCTTGCTGACGCACACGCGGTCGACCTGCGGCAGCTCGCGGTTCAAGCGGTCGAGAAATTTCTCCATCGCCGCGTCCGACTTGAGCGATCCCTCGGCCGCGCGCGACAAGATTTTGCTCAGCTTCGGCGGATTCGCTCCCAGCATGGCCACGAACCGGGCCGCACGCGTCTGGTCGGGGCTGACATCGCTGGGATAGACGTCATCGGTCTCGGTAAACCAGCCGATCATCATCTCTTCCCAGGTCTGGTCGCCCCACGAGACCGACGAATTGGGATCGGGATTCGCCAGGTTCGTATCCGAATTGTCGAAATGTGCCAGGCATTGCATCTCGGTGCCGGCCGGCACGAACTTCGGCGTCTCGAGCAGGTACGTCACCTGCCAATTGAAATCGTAGTGCGGCACGTTGAGGATCGTCTCGACCTTGCCGTCGGGATACTTCAAGTCGTAGCGGAACGATTTGCCGCGCAGGTGCATGTGCGGCGTCAGGTTGATCAGCATCGCGTCTTTGCCGAACTTATGCGCCGACTTCACCGGGTAATTGTCGGCTTGCGCCGGAATCGTAAACGACGGATTGATCGCCATCTGCACGTCGACGGCCCGGGTCACTTCCTCGGGCTTGGCAAAGTAGAAGCCCACGCACGTGCGGTCCTGCTGCGGGCTGCCATTGGGCGTGTAGTGCATCTGGAACAGAAGCTTGGTGCCTGCCTTCACCAGCGTGGCAGCGCCTTCCGGCCCGGTGGCCGGCGGAGTGCCGGGCGCGGCTCCCGCGATCAAGCGGACGGAATTATCGCCGAGCCCGGGTTGAATCCCGGTGCCCAGCGGACCATGGCGCTGGGCCAGCGGGTTCGAGGGGTCGATGGCGAACACAAAAATATGATGCACCACGGAGCGGTTGCCAAGCAGGCACTCGTTCGACTTGATCCAATGATCCTCGGTCCAGCCAGGATCGGCCATGAAATACTCGTACTCAACCGTGCCTTCGGCCGGAATGTCGTACGGCTTGTCATTCATATAGACGACCTGGTCCGGCTTGCCGAGCTGCCAGGTTTCGGGATATTCGATCGGCGCCGGCACGTCGGCCGGATTGCCTTCGGGCGCGCCGGCCTTCACCCAGGCGTACAACGTCTCTTTGTCCGCGTCGCTCATGCTGCGATCGTTGTGGAATTTGCCGATCTTGGGATCGGCGTGCCACGGGGGCATGCGCTGGTCACGCACGACTTCCTCGATCATGTCGGCCCAGCCCGAGACTTCTTCGTAATTGGTCAGCGCAAAGGGGGCGATCTGACCCGGGCGATGGCATTCGACGCAATTCTTCTGCAGAATGCGCGCGACCTGTTTGCTGTAGGTAACCGCGGACTTGGAATCCGGCTCGCGCACGCGGCCGATCAGGCAGCCCGGCGTTTCGCTGCGCGGCTGGCTGATGGTTTTGCCGGCCAAGAGCTCGTCAAGGGCCGTCACAAGGTGGCGGTGACGAACCTTCGCCTGGGCGTATGCTGAGCTATTGCCCAGACCGTATTGATCGTCGATGCGGCCGGCGTAGCGCACCACGCGATCCTTGTCGAGCAGGAACACCTCGGGCGTGCGCCGAGCACCGAATTGGTCGGCGATCGTGTTGCCCACGTCCTTCAGAATGGGAAACGTGACGCCGTGAACGCGGGCGTAATTGGCAATCTCGGCGATCGAGTCCTGCCGGTTCGAGTCGATGGCGATGAACGCGACCCCCTGCGACTTGTACTCGGCGGCCAATTCTTCCAGGCGCGGGCCGTACATCTTGGCCAGCGGACATTCCGTGCCCAGAAAGGCCACGACGATCGCCTTGCTGTCGGCGAATTCGGCCAGCGAGGTTTCACGACCGCGATAGTCGCGCGCCTTGAAATCTTTCACTTCCTTGCCAATCGGCGAATCAGCCGCAGTGACCGTTGTGGCCGCCAAAAGTGCCAGGCACGCAACGAACGAAGACAGTCGCATCGCGAAATCTCCTGTGAGGGCGCGTAACAACCGCGCCGGCAAGATGAAGAACGCCGGACGCGGCCTGTTTGTGTCAACTTGTTACCGCCAGCCCGACCGATCGGCCGGACATTGCCACCGGCTAAGATAACCCAAACCGCAGCGAATGGCGAGTTCGGATTTTGTGAATCACCGGAAAGGGCAGGGGAGGGGCCGCCCGCGGAGATACCCCTAGGGATACGAAAACCGCTCGCCCGCCGTGCTCGGCAAATCGGTCGAGATCGGCACATTGTCGTGGCGGAGCCAGCCGACGTATTCGGCCGACGGGGGATCGGGCGGAATGTGCGATGGGTAAACCGGTTCGCCAAAGCGGCCTTTTCCCAAAAACTGCCCGTCCACTAATCGTGGCCCGTCGATTTCCTGACGGCGAAAGCATTGTCCGTCGGGCAGGAACCATTCTTGCATGCCGCGGGCCACAAGTTGCCCGCGCCAATTGCGCTGCACGTGAAAGCGGGCCGCCAGCGTCCCGTCATCGCGCAATAGGTCGATAACTTGCGGCCGCAGCCACCAGCCCAGGGCCGCCGCCAAAAGCGCGATCGCGAAAAGCACGGTGCGCATTCGAAATCGTACGAGAGGCATGCCGATACTCGCCAACCCGGCCGTCGCTGACATCACTTTTGCGGGACCAGCGCCACGATGCGCAAAGGGCCACCGCTCCCCCCCGCGATTTTCATCGGCAGTGCGACAACGGTAAAGCCGGTCGCAGGCAGTTCCGCCAGGTCGGCCACGTTTTCAAAGGCCGGAGTATTGTGAGAGCAGAGAACCACATGCGTGGCGAAGTTGGGCGATTGCCCGCGATCGATGCTCGCCGTGTCGATGGCGATGGCCCGGATATGGCGCTTCTCGACCAGCCACGTGGCGGCCGCGGGATCGATGCCCGGAAAGTGCAGCTTGGCGACCGCTTCCTTGCCGGTTTCGGCGGTGCCCAGGTACTTCGCGCGATCGGGCCAGAACTGCGCCCAGCCGGTGCGGACGAGTACGATCCGTTCGTCGAGCCGGCGCCGGTGGCGCTCTTCCCAGGCTTCAAAATCGGCAATCGTCACCAGGTAATCTGCGTCCTGCCGGCAAGCGCCCGAAACATCAATCAGCGCGCCGGGCCCCATCAATCGATCAAGCGGTACCTGATCGACGGTGTGTGCATCCTTACTGAAGTGAATCGGCGCGTCGATGTGCGTTCCGCTGTGCTCGGCGGTGCGAAAACGATTGGCGCTGTAGAACCAGCCGCCGGGTGTCACGCCGAACGGACCACGCTCGAGATGAAACGGGATCTCGGTCGGCCAATAGACGTTCTGCTCGTCGAAGCGATGCGTGAGATCGACGGCGCGCACTTTCTGGTCGAGGACAACCGTCGATTCAGCGGCGGTGTCGTTCGCACGGTCCGACGCGCGCTGGCCCGCGCCTCCGGAGAGCCGGGTTCCGGCAAATAACAAAAGGGCGCCTAATGACGCGAAGCCGGCAACTCGTAGCATGTTGTCCCTCGCCAAGAAACGCCCTTCTTGCGCACTCTGGCGCCGGCCATATCTCGCCGCGCGGCGCGTACAGAAGTGTACGTCACGCGATTCGCTGTACAAACGCCGACAAGAAGGTGGCGTTTTTCGCCCAGCGCATCAGACGCGGCGGGATCGCTCTTTGGCAACCAACGGCCGGCCGTAACGCCGGAGCTGCTTGATCCGCGCTTCGAGCGCCGCGAGGATCTCGACGTCGCTTGGGTACGGCGCTGAAACAAGAGATCGTGCCGGCAGCGGCACGTCGTCCGTGCGGTACATCGTGCCGGCGGCACTGAGCCCTGGCGGCGCAGTGCGAAAGACGATTTGCGCGTAAGGGAAGGCAGCCTCGCCATGATCGAGCACGACCGTCGGAATCGCGGCCAGGTGCGCGCGGGCCGCGTCTGGCAAGTCGTACACGAGCTCGCCGCCGACGACTAACGCCGCGTCCGGCTCGCCACACGACAGCACCTCGGCCGCGGTGAACTCGCCGAGTGCGAAGCGCGGATATCCTCGCGACAGGTTCACGCCGAACGGATAACCGGTGGCCCACAAGAGCGCCTCGTCGGCGCCCGCTACGTTTCCACGTCCGCGCATCGGCAGGCAGACGAATCGCGTGAAGACGTTCATGTCGCGCACCAGCGCCATCACGGCGTCGGCGTTCACATAACGGCCACGCGTAGCGCCGAGCCCTGCGCCGTAAAACACTACGCCGAACCGGGCCTGCTTCATCCGCTCCAGCAAGCCTTGCCAAGCTGCCAGTTCGACTCCAGTCGTGGCGGCCACCTGTTCCGCATCAAGAGGAACCTGCTGCGCGAGCGCGCGGAGAACCCACAGCGCCTCGAAATCGGCCCCTGGCTTGATCTCGAGAAACAAGTCGGCGGCCGCGGCGGTTTCAGTTTTCCGCACGTCGACCACCACGCAGGTGCGGTCCGCGCGCCCACCGGGCACAAACATGCCAGGCGGCAGCAGGCTGTATCGCTCGGCGTGCCGCGGATGGGAAACCGCCGGGTCGGTGCCCCAGAAGATGACCAGGTCGCCACGATGGCGTACTTCGCCCAGGGTGCAGGTCACCTCGCCGACGCCCGCGAACGAAGTGCCCGACAGTCCGTGATGGATGCTCGTCACCGAATCGACGCAGCCGCCGAGCCAATCGGCGATGGCGATGGCCACGCGTTGCGCTTCGCACGTGGCATGGCTGAGTCCGAACACAAGCGGGTAGCGCGCGCCGGCCAGGAGTTGCGCAGCATCTTCGATGGCCTGCTCAACAGGAACGGTTTCGCCAGCCTTGGTGGCCACCGGCAGCGCGGAAGGCCCGCGCAGAAACCATTCGCGTCCCAAGGGGCAGGCATGCTCCGCCGCGACGATCTGGCGGCCATCGACGGTGACCTCAATATCGTCGCACAGGCAGCCGCACGCGGTGCAAACCGCGTCGGAAATTTGCATCGGCATCTCCTCAATTCTTCCGGCCATTAAACGCCCGATCGGAACGAGCGCCAAGTGATGGTGAACCGATGCGGGCGAAGATGACGAGCAAACGCCGAAGACACCTCGCGTCGGTTATGGGTGATTAATGTGTGCAGGCTTTCTCCCGCGCGCCGCGAATCCCTCTCCCTTCGGGAGAGGGCCAATACTGTTCGGCACGCTTTTTGCGCCATGGGTGGGTGTGTTATTTGTTGAAGCCATCTCAACCGAGGGAGGGCTTGCAATGACACGGAGGTCGACGCCGGCGGTGGTTGCGGGGAAGTTGCAGGGTTTCAAGTATTTC
>DASZWQ010000145.1 GCA_035546535.1 Pirellulales bacterium
AAAAGCCCTCGTGGCTTTTTTCAACCTCGCCAAGTGCGAAGCAAAGCTTCGCACGACTCGCAAAATAACGACTTACGTCGATATTTTGCCATCGCATCCCTGCGATGTCGCAGCCCGTTGAGTTCTTCAACAGGCTGCTAAGCCCGGTTGCCGTTTCGCGGCCGCTTCTTCGTGGCGCACACGTCGACGACGCGTCCTGTATCCGACAGGGCCACATGGAAGCGGTCTTCCCCTTCGATGCGATGCACCGACAGATGGTACGCCTCGTCGGTCACGGCAAGATACGGCCGGGCGTCGGGTTTCGCCGGCTTGCGAATCTTGCCCCAGGAACCGTCCCCCAGGTAGACGATGCCGTTTTTGTTCGTGTGGCCGCCCAGGAGGGGATGCGTGCGCTTGAACGTGTGGTCATGGTGCTCGAATACCGCGTCCACGTTGTAGCGCTCGAACAGCGGCACCCAGTGCTCGCGGTTGCCAGTGCCGGTCCCTTTATCACCGCCGGGAATGATCAATCCGGGCGGGCGGAACGATGGGTAAGCCGGCACGTGATTGAACGCAAACACGGTCGGGCATTCTTCGCGTTCTTTCAACGTTTTGGCCAGCCAATCGGTCTGTGCGCCTTCGATCGGCGTGGTGTGGTTCGTATCGAGCAAGACGAGCGACATGTAGTCGCCGAAATCCAGGCACGCATAGCCGGTTTCGGGAAACAGCCCGTCAAAAATCGAATAGAAGAAGGGCGCCTCTTTGCGCGTCTTTTCGTAACCGCCATCGACTTCGTGATTGCCGATGCAGCCCAGCATCGGAATCAAACGGTCCTTGTCGCGTACGTCGCGCGAGTAGTTCTTGAGGAATTCGAGGAAGACGTTGGCGTCCTTGCCGTTTTCGTAGGCCAGGTCACCGCCGATGACGACGAACTGCGGAGCTTGGGCCGCCGCGAGCTTATTGGTTTGCACCGGGTGGGCGCCGATGCCGGCGTCGCCGCCCGATACGAAGTGGATCGTGTTCGTTGCCTTGGAGGGCATGGTGCGGAAACGCTGCTCCGCCGAATCGAGTCCCACACGGAACGTGTATTCGGTGTCGGGCGACAGGCCCTCGAGCTCGGTGCGGACGATCTTTTTGTCCGTCAGCGGATAGGGCTTGGTCACGCCAGCCCGCTTGCGCCACTCTTTGCTGCCGGCCGGCGCGTACCAGATCGGATGTTCGGCCGCTTGCCGCTCGTCGCCAATCCATTGAATCGTCATGGTGGTCGTCGGATCGCGCTGCCAGGTCAGGAAGAGCGCGGTCGGCTCGAAGGTGGGCTTCTCGGCGAATGCCGGGGCAGCCGTGACCTCATCGCCCCACAGGGTGCGAGCATATCCGCCGGCCAAGAGCAGCGACCCGGTCTGCAAAAAGCGGCGTCGATCGAATTGCGGCATGATTCAAACCTCGTGACAAGGGGCGTGACGTTTTCGGCGGCCCGTCGGTTTCACAAGACTATAAACCGAAGCGCCGGGGCGCGTCGAGGTGCTCTTCGTTGTGCCGGGCGGCCCTTCATGTAACTCTAACATGCCGGGGTGTGCGACATCCGCCCACTACTGGCCGGCGCCGCGCCCGCTGTCGCAGAGGGACCGATACATGGGCGCCTTTGCCCGTTGGCCCGTAGATTATATTGATGGCGGGCACCATCAATGGTCCGGGGAAAGCAATCTCCTTGAGCGAAGCAACGATCACCAGCGTTCGCAACCCCCGCGTGCAGGCAGCCGCGCAGCTGCGCGAGCGGCGTGAGCGCGCTCGCCGAGGCCGCATCCTGATTGATGGCGCGCGCGAAATTCGCCGGGCGCTCGAAGCAAACGTCAAGCTGCTCGAGGCGTTTTACTGCTTGCCGGAAGCCGCCGACGATGATGCGAGGCAAGTGCTCGCCTCGCTCGAAGCTGTTGGCGTTGCCGTGATTCCGGTCGCGGCGCACGTATTTGCGCGCGTGGCGTACGGTGAACGAGCGGCGGGCCTCGTCGCCGTGGCGGAAACACCGCGAGCCACGCTCGACGCGCTGCGGCTACCGGAAAATCCGCTTGTGGCGGTCGTCGAAGCTGCCGAAAAACCAGGTAACCTGGGGGCCGTGCTACGTAGCGCCGATGCCGCCGGGCTGTCGGCAGTGATCGCCGCCGACGGCGTCACCGATCTGTTCAATCCCAACACGATTCGCGCCAGCCTGGGCACCGTGTTTACGTTGCCGGTGGCGGCTGCTTCAGCCGAAGAAACGCTTGCCTACCTGCGCCGGCAGCGGCTGCAAATCGTTGCGGCGCGCGTCGACGCGGCGAGCGATTACACCGACGTGGATTACACACGTCCGACGGCGATCGTCTTGGGGAGTGAAGCGGTCGGACTCACCGATCGCTGGCGCAGCGCCGACGTAACTGCTGTGCGTTTGCCAATGCGCGGAGCGGCCGACAGCTTGAACCTGTCGGCCACGGCCGCCGTTTTGTTTTACGAAGCCTTGCGGCAGCGGCGATAAGCCGACGCAAGTGCCATCAACGTTCCACCAGCCAGGCAAAGTGCCAACGAACCGGGCTCGGGCAGCGTGATTGTCATATTCCCGCCACCGTTGATCATTGAGCCATCGTACTGAGGCAGAGACGAGAAAGGCGCGCCCGAGGGCGGGTAGTCTGTCGTATTCAATTGGTCCAGCGGGATTTGCGTGTCGCTGGTGAAGAACTTTACGTCGGACAACGAGATTCCCTGCTGCCCTGCCGTGAGCGTTAGCTGCGGGACGGGAGCATGGTAGGGAAGTTCGAACCACTCTCCGACCGTTGGCCCGCCACTCACAAACGCGTTCAGGTGGACGATCAGGTAGTGGAATGCTCCACCGGGGCTTGTTGGCGGCGAAGGTTGGAAACCTATCGCCGGCAGTTGAACGAGTGGCGAACCCGACGAATCAGCGTAATACTGACTCGACGGCATATCGGAAAGCCAATTCGCACTGTCAACCGCACCCAGGTCGAGTCCGACATGCACCGAACCAGAGCCGGTTGCCAAGGGATCGCCCAGATAGGTCTCGTTGGTGTGCGTACCGTCGTAAGGGACTAGCCAGTTACTATCGCCCGGACTGCCCCCTCCGGCCAGATCCGACGGGTTGTCGAATGGATCGCTCGCCGGATCACCGGCGCTCATGCTGGGTAATTGTCCGGTGAGATCACCTGGGAACTGCTCCACCCATTGGCCAACGTTGGGAAGTGAAGGAAGCGGTATATCGGCAGCGTACATCCCGTCGTCGGGCAATTCGGGCCCGAGTGGATACGCGTAGGAAAGCGAAGCGCTGAATGCCACGAGCAGCATGGCGAGAAAAATGCGGCCGGCGAGACGAATGACACCGGCGAATCGGAAGTTCTTGCCCCGGACAAACGCACGATCGGTCTTCATTAGCGTCTCCTTCAGCGGCAGCGAGGAATCAGCCAACGTACGCGAGCGTCTTTCGCCTTTAATGTTCCCTTTCGGGCGTCCCTCCGAATCGATCTGGCTCTGCGGACGCCCCCCATTCTATAGGGACAAAATGTCGGGTCAACAAAATTCTTGAATTTCTCTTTCTCAGGAACTCTGCAAACTCTCTGCGATTTTGTGCTCAATGACGGCAGCGACATGTCACTCGCTACTCGTCGGTCACGCATCCTTCACTCGCGCTTTTCACATTCTTTATGTACTTATAAAGCGTGCCGCGCGTGGCCTTGTAGGCGGGGGCTTTCCAGGCCGCGCGCCGGGCGGCCAGCTCCTTTTCGTCGAGATCGACGGTGATCGCGTTATTCTCGGCGTCGAGCGTGATCCGGTCGCCGTTGCGCAACAGACCGATCGGGCCGCCCACCTGCGCCTCGGGCGTGACGTGACCGACGATGAAGCCGTGCGATCCGCCGGAGAAGCGGCCGTCGGTAATCAGCGCCACGTCCTTCCCCAGCCCGGCTCCCATGATGGCCGACGTGGGAGTCAACATTTCCGGCATGCCCGGCCCTCCCTTGGGACCTTCGAAGCGGATCACAATGACGTCCCCCTTGTTGATTTCTTTCCGCTCCAGGGCGTGCAACATGTCTTCTTCGCCGTCGTAGACCTTGGCGGGGCCGGTGAATCTCTGCCCCTCCTTGCCAGTGATCTTGGCGACCGCGCCGTCAGGCGCGAGGTTGCCGCGCAGAATCTGGATGTGACCGGTTTTCTTGATTGGTTTCTCTAGAGTCTGCACGATCTCCTGGCCTGATTTCAAGCCTGGCAGTTGGCTGAGATTCTCGCCCAATGTTTTTCCCGTGACGGTCATGCAGTCGCCGTCCATCAGCCCCTTCTCGAGCAAGTACTTCATGACCGCCGGGGTGCCACCGACGGCGTGCAGATCTTCCTGCACGAAGCGGCCGCTCGGCTTGAGGTCGGCAATGTACGGCACGCGATTGCTGACGTTCTGGAAATCATCGATCGACAGCGGAACGTCCACGGCCCGCGCCATGGCGATCAGGTGCAGCACGGCGTTGGTCGATCCGCCGAGCGCCATGACGACCACCATGGCGTTTTCGAACGCCTTGCGGGTCATGATGTCGCGCGGCTTGAGATCGCGCTCCAAGAGCAATCGGGCGGCGGCGCCAGCGCGAAAACATTCATCCAGCTTTGCGGGATCCTCGGCCGGAATCGATGAGCTGTAGGGCAGGCTCATGCCCAGGGCCTCGATCGCCGAGGCCATGGTGTTGGCGGTGTACATGCCGCCGCAGGCGCCGGCGCCGGGGCAGGCATGCCGCACGATTTGCTGCCGATTGGCGTCATCGATCGAGCCACTCAGGTACTGTCCATAGCACTGAAAGGCCGAGACGATGTCGAGCGCCTCGTTGTGCCAGTGGCCAGCCCGAATCGTGCCGCCATAGACCATCAGCGCCGGACGATTCACGCGTCCCATCGCCATCAAGCAACCGGGCATGTTCTTGTCGCAGCCCGGCAGCGTGATCAGGGCGTCGTACCACTGCGCGCCCATCACGGTTTCGATCGAATCGGCGATCAGGTCACGCGATTGCAGCGAGTAGGACATCCCCTCGGTGCCCATCGAGATGCCGTCGCTTACGCCGATCGTGTTGAAACGCATGCCGACCAAGCCCGCGGCCACGACCCCTTCTTTGACGCGGGCGGCCAGTTGGTTCAGGTGCATATTGCACGTGTTCCCCTCGTACCAGACGCTAGCGATGCCGACCTGGGCTTTCTGCATGTCGGCCTCGGTCATGCCGGTCCCGTACAGCATGGCCTGGCTGGCTCCCTGGCTGCGGGGCTGGGTAATGCGGGAGCTGAACTTGTTAAGCGGCCGGGTCATCTCACGGTTCTCCTTGCGGGGCGGGGGCGGCGTTGCGGCGGCGGCTGGGCCCGGGGTTGGTCGTATTCTTTGGTCGCGGGATTGTTCGATTCGGACAATCTTGCCTGCTGTGTGTGCAGGTGTCCAGTGGCCCAGGATGCACAGGCTTATGCTAGACCCTGCGGGGCCGTCAAAGGCTCGCGCAACAGCCAAACGACAGGTTCCATGCACAGCGTTCCAGCGATTCGAATCCGGCAGGCGAACGGCCAGACGATCAACGCACGCGGCGATTATGTCCTGTACTGGATGATCGCCAATCGGCGGGTGAACTGGAATTTTGCGCTCGATCGTGCCGTCGATCATGCGCGTGAGCTGAAAAAGCCGCTCGTGATTCTCGAAGCGTTGCGCGTGGGCTACCCGTGGGCCAGCGACCGCCTCCATCGTTTTGTCTTGCAGGGGATGGCCGACAACCAACAGGCGCTCGCCCGGCGGCCGGTTCTGTACTATCCCTATGTCGAGCCGAAGCAGGGCGCCGGTCACGGACTGCTCGAGCGGCTGGCGGACGACGCGTGCCTGGTCGTGACCGATGAATTTCCTTGTTTCTTTCTGCCGCGCATGGTGAATGCGGCCGCCGGCCGCCTGAAGGTGCGGTGCGAGGTCGTCGATTCGTGCGGGCTGCTGCCATTGCGTGCCGCCGAGAACGACTTTCCGACAGCGTACGCTTTTCGCCGATTCTTGCAGCGCGTGCTGCCTGAACATTTGCCGCATGTTCCGCGCGCTGATCCGTTCGCAGGCGTCAAGTTGCCGGCGCCACATCAGCTTGCCGCGTCGATGACACGCAATTGGCCGAAGGCCAGCGCCGATCTGTTAGCGGCGAAGGAAGCGGCGTTGCGCCAATTGCCGATCGACCACGCGGTGGGGCCGGCTTCGCAGGACGGAGGGGGCGTGGCGGCCGAGCGCTTGACCAGCCATTTTCTGCGAAAGCTTCTGGCCGATTATCCCGAGCGGCGCAACGAGCCCGCCGCGCATGCCACGAGTGGGCTGTCGCCGTATCTGCACTTTGGCCATGTTTCGTCCCACGAGGTGTTTCATCGCCTGGCTGAGCAAGAAGCTTGGTTGGCAGAATCGCTACCTGGCCTCGCGACAGGCAAGCGCCCCGGTTGGTGGGGAATGAGTGACGCGGCCGAGGCGTTTCTCGATCAACTCATCACGTGGCGCGAGCTGGGCTACAACTTCTGCACCTTTCGCGAAGACTACGATCGGTACGACTCGCTGCCCGACTGGGCGAAAAAGACATTGGCGAAGCACCGCCGCGATCGGCGCCGGACCATTTATTCGGATATGGAATTCGAAACGGCGCGAACGCACGACCGGCTCTGGAACGCCGCCCAGCGGCAACTCGTTGTCGAGGGACAGATGCACAATTACGTGCGCATGCTGTGGGGCAAGAAGATTCTTGAGTGGTCCGAAACGCCGGAAGAGGCACTGGCGACGATGGTTAAGCTGAATAACAAGTACGCCCTCGACGGGCGCGATCCGAATTCGTATTCGGGCATCTTTTGGATCCTGGGGCGTTTCGATCGTGCGTGGGGCCCCGAGCGGCCGATTTTCGGCACCGTGCGCTACATGAGTTCGGACAACACAGCCCGCAAGTTCGACGTCAAGCCCTACCTGGAGAAGTACGCTCCGGAGCGGGACACAGAAGAATCGGACGGGACAGCGCGAACCACGCACGTGCACCGGCTGTCCAAGCGGAAATGACTCTTCCCGCCTACCAACGCCGCCCGTTGTCACACTTGCCGCAGGGAATCCCTGCGCCGCGGCGATCCTCTTGGCGGTCCGGTAACGTGGCCGATATACTGCCGGCGCCCGAGTGGGCTTCGGCCGGGCCCCCCTTGCGTGGCCGCAGGCGCCGCGATCGGGCCAGGCGCTAGCGGCTTCTTTGTCGAAGTCGTTCGAGCGGTCGCCTCGGCGCTACCTCTCTGTCGATCATTTGGCGAGACAGCGTTCTGTAGTCTCCGTCCAGCGATCCCGCAATTAGTGTATGACGCATCCCTTATTCTCTGAACGACAGGCCCTACATCGATGACACGCGTTGCCATTCTCGGCGCCACGGGCTATTCGGCGCTGGAATTGATCAAGCTTTTGTTGCGGCACCCAGATGCGGAAATTACGGCCGTCACGAGCCGGCAGGAAGGCAACCCGCCGATCTCGCAAACACACCCGTCGCTCACCAAGCGTTTGGAATTGCCGCTCGAGGACTTGTCGCCGGCAGCCGTGGCCGAGCGGGCGGAATGCGTATTTAGCTGCCTGCCGCACGGCGTCACCTCGGCGCTCGTGCCCCAGCTCTTGGCCGGCGGCGTCAAGGTGGTCGATTTCAGCGCCGACTATCGTCTGCGAGACGCCGACGTTTACGCCAAGTGGTATGGCGAAAAACACCACGATCCGGGGCGGCTGGCCGATGCCGTGTACGGCCTGCCCGAGTTGTTTCGGAGCGACATCGTCAAGGCGAAGCTGATCGCCAACCCAGGCTGCTACCCGACGAGCGCCATCCTGGCCTTGGCGCCGCTCTTGAAGGCCGGCGTGATCGAGACGGGCGATATCGTCATCGATTCGAAAAGCGGCGTGTCGGGCGCGGGCCGGACGCTGAAGTTGGGGTCGCTGTTCGCCGAGTGCAACGAAAGCGTGGCGGCCTACGGCGTCGGAAAGCACCGGCATACGCCCGAGATCGAACAGATCCTGTCGACGGCCTGCGGCAAGCCGCTCGAGGTCATCTTCACGCCGCATCTGATTCCCATGGACCGCGGCATTCTCACCACCGCCTATTCCAGGCCGAAGCCGGGCGTGACCGAGGCGAACTTGCTCGACACGCTGCGCGAGTTTTACGCGAAGGAGCCATTCGTTCGCGTGGTCGAGCATTTGCCGGCCACCAAGGACACGACCGACACCAACTATTGCGATGTCACGGCGCGCCTGGTGCGCGGTCGCGTGATCACGATCAGCGTGCTCGACAATTTGATCAAGGGAGCCGCGGGGGCTGCCGTGCAGAACTTCAATCTGTTGTACGGCTATCCCGAAACGACAGCGCTATAAGAATCCAAATCGATTGAAAGTAATCTTCGACGCGCAGGAAGCAAACGAAATGTCTATCGCCGTACCACGAGGTTTTCGCATGGCCGGGGTTGCCTGCGGCATCAAGGCCTCGCAGAAAACCGACCTGTCGCTCATCGTCTCGCAATTGCCCGCCGTCGCCGCGGGTGTGTACACGCAGAACCTGGTGTGCGCCGCGCCCGTGACGTGGGACCGCAAGCACACGCCCAGCGATCGGATTCGCGCGGTCGTCGTCAACTCGGGCAATGCCAACGCCTGCACCGGTGAGCGTGGCGCCTCGGACGCGGCGCGGATGGCCGCCCTGGCGGGCGAGACGTGCGGCGCGCAAGCCGACCAGGTGCTCGTGCTGTCGACGGGCGTGATCGGCGTGTTCCTGCCGATGGATAAAGTCACGGCCGGCATCCGCGACGCCGCAGGAAAAATCGCCGATGATGAGAAATCGCTGGTGGCGGCCGCCACGGGCATGTTGACGACCGATACGACACACAAGCTGGCCGGCCGCCGCATTAAAATTGGCGATCGCACGATTCAGCTCACCGGCATGGCCAAGGGGGCCGCGATGATCGGCCCGCGCATGGCCACGATGCTGGGCGTGATCATGACCGACGCGGCGCTGCGGCCTGCCGACGCGCAGAATCTGCTCAACGCCGCCGTGGAAGACAGCTTCAACTGCATCAGCGTCGACGGTCATATGAGCACCAACGACACCGTGCTGCTCTTGGCCAACGGCGCCGCCGGCGACGAGCCGCTCTCGGGCGAGGCGCTCGCCGCGTTTGGCAAGGCCCTGGAGGAAGTCGCGATCGATCTGGCCAAGGCGATTCCAATCGACGGCGAAGGGGCCACGCACCTGATCACGGTCGAGGTCGACGGCTGTGCTTCGCGCGATGCGGCCCGGCAGATCGCAAAGACCGTCGCGGAAAGTCTGCTCGTGAAAACAGCCGTCGCGGGCGCGGATCCCAACTGGGGACGCATCGTCTCGGCGGCCGGCTACGCGGGCGTGCCGTTCCGGCCCGAGGGAGTTAGCCTGCGCGTCAACGGCGTGCCGCTTTACAAGGCCGGCCAGCCCACGGAGTTCGATCGAGCTGCGGTGTCGAAATCGATGCGCGAGAACCGCGACGTGACCATGCAACTATCGTTCAGCGAGGGTTCGGCGAAGGTGCGCTTCTGGACGACGGACCTGACGGCCGAGTACGTGCGGCTGAACGCGGATTACACGACCTGAACGTGGCGATGCTTTTCGCAGCCGAGTTTCGGCGACCCGCGGAAACGAAGAAGCGGCGGGCGAGCCCGCCGGCTACAGGGGGTATTGGTTTCTAGCGCTGGCGACCGGCGAAACGCCTTACCGGCCGCTGCTCGACGGACGCATTACGGTGCGCCGCTGGCTGGATGGCGCGCTTTGGGTGTTGACGCTCAGGCTGTCCCGTTCCATGGCTGCCAGAGAAATCTCCTTGGCCAGATTGCACAGTTGGTCGCGATCTTCTTCGGGCACCTTGGTGAGCTTCGCGGCCAGGTTCTGGACGACGCGAGGATCGCGTTCGGCGCTGCGCGAAACCATCGACATAAAGGCGGCCGTCTCGCGGAAATTGTGGTCGGCCGTTTTGCCCACCAGCGGCTGGAACGTCTTGGCGACGAATTCCAGGCCCACGTTCTGCAGTTGAATGAACGCGTCGAGCCGGCACGTGATGTAATACTTGTCGTCGGTTTCGCGCACGTAACCGGTCTTCAACACGAGCAGGCATTTGCCGTGTACGGGATTGATGAACAGCGGGCCGCTGTACGAGCCGTCGGCGTACATGACGTGGGTGTCATAGCTGCGATACAGGTACTCGACATGTCCGGCGGTTCCGACGCCGTCGTTGGCGCGGTAGGTGTCTTCGCCGGTTTTCTCGAGGCGCATATCGCTGACGTCCATCACCTCCCACATGTTCACGACCAGGTCGGGATGCTCGATCAGGAACAAGTACAGGTTCGGATCGCAGGCAATGACTTGTGTCGGCAGCCGGCGAAAGATCGAAACCTGCGACATGACCGAGGCGACTTTTTGCCGGCCATCGTCGGTCAACTTGTCCATGGGAATGACGCGTACGGCATCTTCCCGCGCCGAGCGCGAGGTGCTGGCGACTTCGGGCTTGGCCGCGCACGCCGCGCGTGGCGCAGCTCCCAGGGCCGCGGCGAAAGTGAGTGTCACCAAGAGTCCCGCCCACGAGCGCCAACCGTGGCGGCGCGGTTTGCGGGGCCGGCGAATCCGAGCGTGCGCGCGGTCCGGCATCGCCATCGTCTGATGTTCGTCCACGAAGTCCCCCCCTTCAGGAACTGCCGGAGTCTCGATTTTCGAGAGCCAGACCATCAGGCCGGCCGTCAACACCGAGATATCCGCGGCCGCATCGCGGCCCTTACGGTTATTCGGCTTTTGCCTGTCGCGAAGGCCAGAGAATCTGGCATGCCTTTGAGGGGGCTGCTAGCACGCGGCGAAACTCGGCGGTTGCGGTGGTTGGTTGCAGGCGATTG
Organism: Pirellulales bacterium; assembly: GCA_035546535.1. Taxonomy (NCBI): domain Bacteria; kingdom Pseudomonadati; phylum Planctomycetota; class Planctomycetia; order Pirellulales; species Pirellulales bacterium. The sequence goes on from DASZWQ010000145.1 coordinate 10,898, forward strand.
GGTGGCCCTGACAACTTGTTGTCAGGGCGCCGCACGCGCATAGCGTTCTCCGACCGTGGCTGATAAAGAACGGGCGCTGAAACGGAGCCGGAGCGCCTGCGGCGCACGGACTGGCGAGCTGTCCGTGCCACCCAGGGAACGGCCGCCACCAGCGTCGCGTTGCGAGCGAAAACGAAAACGCCCACGGCCGGGTGACCGTGGGCGTTTGGTGCGTATCTCCGGCATGTTCAGGAACAGTTGCTAGCGCGTCTGCCGGAAACTAGTCGCGGTTCCGCATTTTCACCAGCAGCCGCAGAATTTCCAGGTACAGCCACACCAGGGTGACCAGCAATCCGAACGCGCCGTACCACTCCATGTACTTGGGGGCGCCGCGGGTGACGCCGGTCTCGATGAAATCGAAGTCGAGCACCAGGTTGAGCGCCGCGATCACGACGACGAACAGCGAAAAGCCGATGCCCACCCAGCCCGATTGGTTGACGAGCGGAATGTGTACGCCAAAGAAGCCGAGCACCATCGTGGCCAGGTAGAAGAGGCAGATGCCACCCGTGGCCGCCACGATGCCGAGCTTGAAGTTTTCGGTCGGGCGAATGATGCCCGTCGCGTAGGCCGTGAGCAGCGTGGCCAATGTACCGAAGGTCAGTGCCACGGCTTGCGGCACGACGCCCGGGTAGACGTATTCGAAACCGGCCGAGACGCCACCCAGAAACACGCCCTCGGCCAGGGCGTACAGCGGTGATGTGTAGGGGGACACGGCGGGCTTGAAGATCGTGATCATCGCCAGGATCAGGCCCGCGATCATGCCGATCATGCCGTACGTGTAAACGACGGGCGGCACGTTGGCGACTTGCCCCACAGCCACGTCGGCGGCGGCAAAGCCTTGCATCGTTTGGAACCAGGTGAAGCTGGCGCCCGCGACGACGATGGCCAGCAGGATGGCCGCCTTGATGGCGGTGCCTTGCAGCGTCATCGTCGTCGAGACGCTGGCGTCATGAATCTGAAACACGCTGGCGTTCAGCGCCGGATTGCTGGTACGCATCAGGGACATCGTTTTCACCCCCACGGGAAAATCGAAAGTGAAGTTGGCTTCCGAGGAATTATCACAATATACGTCATTGCCGGCGCGCGCGGCAAAAAGGGCGGTTTCCACCGGGCGGCGTGGCACATCGGTGGCACGGACAGCTCGCCTGTCGGTGCGCCGAAGGTGGTCTGAACGATTCCCTTCTAGAAAAGGCCGCGCCATGCGGCGGCGGCGACCAGGCCGGCAACGAATGCCAGCCAGAAGGCGAGTTTCGAGCGATGCGAGGGCGGCGTGGGCCCCGGTGCTTCCTCGACGAGCGAACCGGCCAGGGCCGTCGGTACGTCGACGCCATTTTCGATCAAAATGCCGGCGGCTTCCGCATCGATCTCGGGCATATCTACAGCTTAGCATGCATGGCTAGAATAAAAGGCCCTGCGAACGAACTCCCTCATTGGAAGGCACTCGGCCATGAAAAGAATCTTCCTTGTTCTGCTCGGATTGCTTCTCACCGCGACGCAACAAGCGCCAGCCCAAACGGTCATTCCGCTCTATCAGGGCGCGGCCCCCGGCTCGGAGAATTGGACGCACGAAGAGCAGGACTACTTTTCGCCGATCTTCAACACGCAGGTCGTAACGAACGTCGTCAAGCCGACGCTGACGGTATATGCGCCTACGACGAAAGAAGAGGGCAATGGCACCGCCGTGATTATCTGCCCGGGCGGCGGGTTTCACGCACTGTCGATCAACAGCGAAGGCGTCGACGTCGCCAGGTGGTTGAACGAACGGGGCGTCACCGGGCTGGTGCTGAAGTACCGCCTGGTGCCGACGGGCAAGGACGGCGTTGTGGAAATGATCGGCAAGAATCGCGACAAGGTCCAAGAGGACATGCGCAGCCACTTCCCCTTGGCGGCGGCCGACGGCATCGCGGCCGTGAAGTACGTGCGCGATCATGCCGAAGAGCTGCACGTTAATCCAAAGCGTATCGGCGTCATGGGTTTCTCGGCCGGTGGATCCGTGACCTCGTTTGTCGCGCTGAATTACACCGCCGAGAGCCGACCCGACTTCGTGGCGCCGATCTACGCCTACCTGGGCGTGATCGGCGAAGCGCCGGTGCCGCAGGATGCGCCGCCCCTGTTTGCGCTGGCTGCCTCGAACGATCCCTTGGGTCTGGCCGACGACAGCGTCGAGCTCTACAGCAAATGGCTGGCGGCCAAGAAATCGGCCGAGCTGCACATGTACGCCAAGGGAGGCCACGGCTTCGGCATGAAGACGCAAAAGCTGCCCAGCGATCACTGGATCGAAACTTTTGGTGCGTGGCTCGACGGGCAGGGTTTGCTGAAGAAGTAGGAACGCGCAATCATGGCGGTTCGCCAATGAAATAGCTCATTAGGCGAACAGCCACTATGTAGGCGGGAACTCCGACAACGGCAACGAACACGGGAGTACCGCAAATGCAGAGCAGTACGATCCAATCGCTGCCAGGTTTCATTGCTACATCATATCTCGCAGCGAAACCTGTTGCTCATATGTGACGGACGACAACCTACCCCCTTTTGCAATCCGCCCGCGCGCATCGTAAGATGCTCCGCTTGGAGAGTATCGCACACCTTCGCCAGAGGCTAACGACCGTGGGTCACCAGCAAACCAAGCAGCATCGCCCGGGCAAGCATTCGTATCACCAGATCGGCCTGGTTCGTGGCCAGTTCGGCAACGTGCCCGAGGAGAAATGGCTCGATTGGATCGCTGCCACTGGTTTCGACGGCTGGGAAGAGGCCAGTTGGGAGCTGGCGCTCGATCGCTGCGGCGATGACGCCGGCGCCAAGAAATACGCGGAAGAGCGCGTGGCGGCGGCCAAAAAGCGCGGGCTGGAAATCTTTTCGATCGCCGGCCATCTGCAAGGACAGGCCCTGGGGGACGAGCCGTCCGCGAAGACGTTGCAGTTTCTGGGCGGCGAGGCGGTCGAAGCGTACAGCCGCTGGCGCAAGGCCGGCAACAACCCGCCGCGCACCGATCCGTTTTACGTCCCGCCCGAGGTCGGCGAGATCGCCCACCGCCAGGCGACGACGGCGCTGGTGAACATGGTGCGACTCGCGCACTTTGTCGGCAAGTTGCAGGATCGCGTCATTCCGGTGTCCGGCTTTGTCGGTTCGCCTGCGCATTGCTGGTCGCATTGGTTTTTGTTCCCGCCGCTGCCGTCGTCGCTGGGCGGCCACCCGATTCCGGACGTCTACAAGGTCAGCTTGGAACTGCTGGTCGAGCGTTTCGCGCCGGTCTTCCAGGCTTGCCAGAAATACGGCACGACCTACGACCTGGAATGCCATCCCAGCGAGCGGGCGATGGGGGATATCACGAGCGCTGGCGAATACCTGAAGGCCGTCGACGCTGCCGGCTTCGCCAACGCGGCCGGGTTCAACTTCGATTGCTCGCACATGGAATGGCAGGGCGTGTCGGGCATTCATTTCATCCGCGAATACGGCGACCGTATCCATTGTGCCCACATCAAAGGGGTGCAGGTCATCAACGGCTACACGCGCAACGGCCGCTTGGGCGGACATCGCCCGATGGGGGACAAGGAAAACGGCTGGAACTTTGTCACCGCCGGCACGGCGCGCGACGCCGCGACGACCGAGCCCCTGTTCGTCGAGCTCAATCGCGCCGGTTTCAGCGGCGCCGTCTCGATCGAGTGGGAAGATAACGACGTCGAGCAACACGCCGGCGCGAAGCAGGCGCTGGCCAACGTGCATCGCGCCGATCAGCCGCCGAGCTTCATGAAGCACGACGAGCAATTGAAGGCGTAGGCGTCTTTCGCCTGTGACTTTTCATACTTCGCGCTACTGCGAGCGCTTCGCGCGCTTTTTAATTCCCCTCCCTGCCAGGGAGGGGCCAGGGGAGGGTAACGCGAGCCGTCTCCGACAGCGCATTTTTCTATTGCGAGATCTCGCCGACGCCCGGCAGCGTCAATAATTCGCGCCGCACGCGCGACATGATCGCCGGCGACGAGGACACGTAGTCCCAACCGTGCCGGCGATTCATCTGCGGCTGTACGTTCACCTGGTAGACCTTGGCACGCTCCGCACCCAAGCGCCCGGGTGCCGCCAGGCCGGTCGCGCCCAAAGCTTCCGGCCCGCGCCGCCCACCCCACAGTCGCGGGTAGAAGTGCAGCACGAAATCCTTCGGGTTGTACATGATCACCAGGCGTTCGACCTGCGAAATGGCGTGCTCGTGACGCATGCCCGGCAGTAGCCAGTTGTTGGCCATCGCGGCGCCGATCAACAGCGCGTTCGTGGCATGCCGATCGGGATGCTGCCGCTCGGCGAGCTCTCGTCCTTCGAGCGTACCGCCGCCCAACAGGTGCAGGCCGCCGGTGACAACCCGCGCGCCGTAGCTATATCCGCCGAGGGTCAGAGGAGTTTCGGCGGGCAGATGATCGATGAACGACGCCAGGTAATAGCCCTCGATATTCGTGCGGCAGGCCTTGAGCTGCGCGTCTTTGCGGTACGAACAGATGACTTTCTCGCTGGGCCACGACCAGACGACCAACCGCGTCGGCGGGGTAGGGCAGCGTCCCGCGACCAGCTCGCGATAGAATTCCCGCCCGCGCGACTCGGCCTCGGCCGGATCGGTGTCATTGCCGTGAACCAGGACGGCGGTGGTCCGGCCCGGAACGTCTGTGGCCACGAATTCTTCCAGGCTCGAACGCGTCCAGCCGTGGCCACAGATGAAGCGCTCGACACCCGGCGTAAACTCGGGCGAGCAGCCGCAGGGGGCGCTTGGCAGGTTGCGCGTGCTGACGACCCACAGTTCATGTCCTGCGCCGTCGGCGTCCGCGAAACTTTCTAAAGCGCTTGTGCTCTTGATTTCTAACCCGGTTTCTTGAGCGGCTGGAACCGATTCGCCATCGGCGAGCAACTCGTCGCCGGCCATATCCAGGGCGCCCGTTTCGATCGATGCGGCCGGCCGCGGCGGGCCCAAATCAACTTCGCTATCGAACCTGGCATCGGCGAGGCGATCCAGATCCATCGCCGACAGGGCGGCAAATTGCAGCACATTGCCGCTGGCGATTCCGGCGGCGGCGAGCAGAGAATCATCGTCCGGAACCGCATCGTTTCGTGCCGCGTCGGACGTATCGTCAGCGGGCGAATCACGCCCGATCGTGATCGCCGGCCCCGTCGAGCTTTCCGCGCGATCGCTAGCGCGGGCCGCAGACGTGCAGCAAGCGATGGCCAGTGCGCCGGCGACGAAGCCGGCGCGTGCGCAACGTCGGGCGCTACGAAGCAAGAGGCAGGACACCGGCAGGCAGACCTTGTCGAACAGGAATGTCGGGATACGAGTGGCAAAGCGCAAGCACTTAAGCCCCCGCGCACCGATGAGCGTCCTTGCCGAAAGCTCCTCAGCTTTCCCGATCCTGCGCGCGGCAGAATACGTTTCGTACGGCGCGCGACGTTTTCTCCAGTCGTGTGCGGAATCTGCAACGTTTATCGCGCAAAAAATCAACACGTTGCGTTTGCACATCACGTAGAGTGGGGTAGAGTTGTTCGACCCACTGCCTCGCCGTGATGTGCAGTTTCTATTGGAGGTGCGATTCATGAAGAGGCTACTTGTTTTGACGGCCGCAGCGGCTGTACTGGCCAGCTCGAGTGGTTGCTTCCACTGGTTCAACCGTGGTGGCTCCTGCCAAAGCTCGCCGCCCCCCTGCGGTACGCCGCAAGCGACCTACTCGGCCGATCCGTACATGGCGGCTCCGGCTGCGACGGTCGTGGCTCCCCCGCCGCCCGCAACCTACGTTGCGCCCGGCCCGCAAGGCTAATACGCCAGGCGTATCCGCGCCCGACGTATGGTCTCGCGACATGCAGTCTCGCACGCTCGCGCACGTTGTGCAAATCGCCAGGCACAGCTTGCGCGCTGACAAGCGCTTTCAGGATGCGCCCGAGCGCGGCATCATCAGCCGTGTGACCGTGCGCGCCCGTGGCGCTCGCGAGATGACCGACTGACAATTCGCATGCCCGACTCGGCGCCGCGTCCCCTCCCGGCACGCGACACCGAGCCCGCTCGACAACGCGCCCGTGAGGCAGCCGCACCGATCCTGAATGCGGCGCCTCGCGGGTGAGCGAGCCGTGCTGCCCCGTCAGCCGACTTTCTTCGCTGGGCCCAGGGTAGATGCTATGCGCCGGGTGTACCGCCTTGGTACGCTCGTGTGACGCTCGCTAGAATGACGGTTTTGTCATTCCAGCCCACGAGCGCGCCGCCATGTCTGCCCCTTCCACTACCAAAACTGCCGCCGACGATCTGAAACGCGATCAACAGCATTTGATTCACCCGCTGCAGCGACCTGCCGCGCAAAAGCAGGCGCACGAGTGGGTCGAGGGACGTGGATCGTTTCTCGTCGATCAGTCGGGCCGTGAATTCATCGACGCTCTGGCTGGGCTGTGGAATGTCGTCGTCGGGCATGGCCGCGCCGAGCTGGCCGATGCCGCCGCCGGCCAGATGAAACGGCTCGCCTTCGCGACGGCTTATGCCGGCAGCACCAATCGGCCGGCCATTGAGCTGGCCGAGCGGATCGCCGGGCTGTGCTACAAGAGCATCAAGCGGTTTTTCTTCACCTCCGGCGGCGCGGAGTCGAACGAATCGGCCTTCAAAACCGCGCGCTATTACTGGCGCATGCAGGGCAAGCCCGAGAAAATCAAAATCATCGGCCGGCAGTGGGGCTATCACGGCACGACGATGGCCGCCATGTCGGCGACCGGTATCGCGTCGTACTGGCCCATGTTTGCTCCGCTCGTGCCCGGCTTCTTGCACATTGCGAGCCCTTACCCTTATCGCTTTCAACCGCCGGCCGGAACGGCAGCCAACGATCCGCGCACGCCGGGACAAATGGCCGCGGATTTATTGGAGATGGCGATCCAGCGCGAAGGGCCCGACACCGTGGCCGCTTTTTTGGGCGAACCGGTGCAAGGCGCGGGCGGTGTGATCGTTCCGCAGGATGACTACTGGCCGCGCATCCGTGCCATTTGCGACAAGTACGACGTGCTGCTCTTGGCCGATGAAGTGATCACGGGCTTTGGTCGCACGGGGCACTGGTTCGGCCTGTCGCGCTACGGCATCGAGCCCGATATTTTCTCGTTCGCCAAGGCGATCACCAGCGGCTACTTCCCGCTCGGCGGTATCGGTATCAATCAGCGGATCGCCGAAGTGATCGACACAGCGCCGGACGAAATGACTTGGATGCACGCGTTCACGTATTCGGCGCATCCGGTCGGTTGCGCCGTGGCGCTGGCGAATCTCGACATCATCGAGCGTGAGGGTCTGGTCGAGCGCGCCGCCGCGCTGGGGCGCCGGTTGCTTGCTGGGCTCGAGACACTCAAATCGCACCCGCACGTGGGCGATGTGCGCGGCCTGGGGCTGATGGCTGGCGTGGAGTTAGTCGCCGACAAGGCAACCAAGGCCGAGTTTCCGGCCGCCGACAAGGTCGGGCCGCGCGTCCACGCCGCGACGCAAGAGCGCGGGATGTTCACCCGCCTGCGTGGCGATGTCTACAACCTGGCGCCGGCCTTCACGACCAGCGAAGCCACGATTGACCGCATGGTGGAAATCCTGGGCGAATCGATCAAGGCCGTCCTGGGTTGATGCGGCACCGTCGCCAGCCGGCGTGCCATGCTTTTCCGCCACGGGCGGATAAGCATGCCGGGTCCCGTGCGTCCGTGCCCGGTCGCCGCTGGCGGCCCTGGGGTGGCCTATTTATACTGGGGTTTTGTCCACGACCCGCCGGCGCTGCTCGGGGCGCGGCGAGCGTCAGGAAGCATGTTCGGGAGGCATCACGGCATTGGCGGCGTCTGACGATCACGTCCGGCGAGACGTGCTGTTTCACGGTCGCGTGCAGGGGGTTGGTTTCCGCTATACGGCGCGCCATATCGCCGCGCGATTTCGCGTGACTGGCTATGTGCAGAACCTGCCCGATGGCCGCGTGCGGCTGGTGGTCGAGGGGGAAAAGGCCGAAATCGATCGCTTTCTCGCCGCGGTGACGGCCGAAATGGCCGACAACATCCACGGGCAGGACCAGGAAACGGGAGCCGCGACCGGCGAGTTTGCGAACTTTTCCGTGCGACACTGAGTTCGAGTTTCGCAGTTTAGGCCGCCAGAGCGGCCGTGTTTTCCAGGAGGTCGAGGACTTTTCGGCTACCTTGGCCGCCGAGTCCCCATGAGGAAACTTGTTCGCGGAGGCTGCATCGTCGCAAGGTGCCCAGCATA
>DASZWQ010000146.1 GCA_035546535.1 Pirellulales bacterium
TCCGCGGTGCGACGTTTGTTCCCTCACACTGCCCTCTCCCGGAGGGAGAGGGTTTTCGCGCCGCTGCGATTCGGGCGCAGCAGCGGCGACGCCGCGACCGACGCGGCGCATGCAATGAGTGAACCGAATAGAGCCAGCGTCATATCCTTCTGCGCATCCCACATATCGCCTTGTTGACCGTTGTAGGCTTCGGCCGCGTCCGGCGCGAGCAAAAGCGCCACGCACCACTCCATGATTTCGTACAGCGCGCTCGTGGCCATGATGACCGAAATCGCCATCAACCAGGCCCAGACGCGCGACATACGCGCGGCCTTCCGCAGAAACTCGCAGGCGACGCCCGCCAACAGCAGCCCATAGAAGAAGTGGACCATTCGGTCATAGTGAGTGCGCTGCCATTCGGCGGTCGGTTGCCCATCGCCGCCTTGCAGCAGATCGAACCATTCGTGATAGGGAACGTTGGAATAGAGATATCGCGCACCCAACAGGTGCAAACACAAGAAGGCCAGCACGGCCGTGTAGCTAGACAAACTCAACGGCTGAAGGAAATCGACCGTGACCAGGAAGATCACGGCAAGCACGGTCGGTATGTGCTGCAGAACGAGCTCATCCGGATACGGTGGGTAGAGGCAACTAATGATCCACAGCGCGACGAAGAGCCCCAGCAGCCAAAGCTTTCGCGTGCGCGCAGCAATGAAGGCGCGCCAATAACCATCACCAGGCGACATGGGCTACGCCTCGTTCTGCTCGCCCTTTGGCACGATCTCCCTCGTGCCGACGAACAACAGCGCGAACACCGCGGCGCCGAAGAGAAGCACCAGGCCGTAACCTAAGATTTTGACTTCCCCAAATCGGATCCCGAAGATCGCCATCGCCGTGCCGAGAAGCGCCATCGTCGAACTGGGCAAGAAAATTGCTCGGCGCATTAAGCCCCCTGGGCGAGAGGATGGTTTCTGCTTCCGACAGCATTGATCCGCGCCGAGCAGGAAATATTCCCGCCTTCCGACCACTGCCGAATCGATGTGGGAAGGACTGCGACCGGCTTTAGATCGCGTCCGCCACGGCGGCCAGGTCCTTCTCCATGCCGGTCAGGCGTTCTTCCAACTCGGCTTTCGTGTCGTCGAGGTTCGCCAGTTGCTCGGCCGGCTCGTAAGCAAAGGTATAGAACTTCACCTTGGGCTCGGTGCCGCTGGGGCGCACGGCGGCATAATTGCCGGCCTTTTCCAGGTCGAAGATCACCAGGTCGTCCTTTGGCCCGTCGAGCTTCTTCTTGCCGCCGTCCGGCGCGAGCGTGACCTGGTTCAGGTAATCGCGCGCCGCCACGACTTTCATCCCGCCGATCGACTTGGGCAGGTCCGTTCGCAAACGCGTCATGAGCTGCTTCATGCGCGTCATCCCTTCGCTGCCGGGCATCGTCTTCGACACCGTCTTCTCAGCATGGCAGCCATGCTGCCAATACAGCGCATCGAGCTTCTCGGCCAGCGTGTGTCCGTCCGCTTTGCAGTGGGCCGCCAGCTCGGCCATCAGCATGGCGGCCACGGCCGCGTCCTTGTCACGGACGTGCGTGCCCACGAGAAAACCGTGCGATTCTTCGCAACCCATGACGAACTTTTCCGGCCCGACCTCGTCGATCGTTTGCGCGATCCACTTGAAGCCGACGAGCAGGTTGCCATACGTCTTTACCCCGTAGGCGTCGGCAATACGGCGGATCATTTCGCTCGTGACAAGCGTTTTGACAATGTAGTTATCGCTCGACAAGGTGCCGGCGGCTTTGCGGCCGCTCAAGACGTATTCGGCCAAGAGCGCGCCGATCTGGTTGCCGGTGAACGTGCGCCACTGGGCACCGAGCGCCAGCTTCACCGGCGCGGCGCAGCCTAATCGATCGGCGTCCGGGTCGGTCGACAGAATCAATTCCGCGCCGCTTTGATGTGCCCGCTCGATCATCGTGTCGAACGTGGCCGGGTTTTCCGGATTCGACACATGCCCCGGCACGTTCGGAAAATCGCCGTCCGGCGTAGCGTGCGGCTTGAACACTTCCACGTCCTTGAAGCCCGCCGCGGCCAGCACCGGGCAAACGCTGGTCGCACCCACGCCGTGCATCGGCGAATAGATGATCTTGATCGTTCGCGGACCAGGCAGGCTCTGCGCTTCGATCCCCTTTTGATAGACCGTGTCGGCCTCCTCCTGGCTGTATTTCACCTGGCCGGCGGCCAACGCGTCGGCAAACGGCACGCGTTTGATCGTCGTCACGCTCATCACGCGCTCGATCACCCCCTTGTCGTGCGGCGGCAGCAGCTGAGCGCCGGTGCTCCAATAAGCCTTGATGGCGTTGTCGCTGGGCGGATTATGGCTGGCCGTGATCATGATGCCGCACGAGCAGCGGAAATGCCGCACGGCCAGCGACAGCTCGGGCGTGCTGCGAAAACCGTCGAGAAAGAACACTTCGAAGCCCGCGGCCACCATGATTTCGGCGCACAGCTCGGCGAAATGGCGCGAGCGATGCCGCGTGTCATAAGCGATCGCGCACGACAACTTGTCGCCCGTCGGCTTTTGCTCCTTCACGTAGTCGGCCAGGCCCTGCGCGCTTTCCCCCATCGTGCGATCGTTGATGGCGTTCGAGCCGATCGGAAACATCCGGCCGCGCCGCCCGCCGGTTCCGAAGGGAATCACCGTCCAAAAGACGTCGTCGAGCTGCTGCCAATGGCCGGCCGCGATTTGCTCGGCCACTTGGGGTGCATATTCGGCATAGCGCGGCTCGGTGAGCCAGGCGCGAATGTTCTCAACGGCCGTGGCCGATATCTTGCCGGCGGCCGCCGCCTGCTTGAGAGCTTCCAAAGGCGGGACCGGAGATTGCGAAGTGGTCGACATGAGCGCTCCTGCAAAGCTGCTGACCGGTTTGTGCCCATGACCGAGCCGCCCGGGCGTGGCGTTTATTGTGCCGAAAAGCCAGTCTTGAACAAGTCCGAACGCGCCGGTGCTTGCCACGCACACTCCTCGCGCTCGCGAGAGAAGGCTGCTATACTTGCACGCACGCGGCGTCGAACGAAACGATTGTTCGGGACCGCCGGGTGCCACCGGTGGCTCGTCCACCAGTGCACAGTTCGACGTAACCACGGGCACACGAGCTGCCAGCAGCACACCTGTCGATCGACGAAGTTCTTGGAACAACGTCCAAGCAACCACCACCAACATAGCGCCACCCGCACTCCCCCCGAGGAAACCAGCCCGTGAGCGAACCGATCATCAGCGTCTCTGGCCTGCGCGGCATCGTCGGCGAAAGCCTCACGCCCGAGGTGGCCATCCGCTACGTCTGCGCTTTTGCCGAATCGCTGCCGCCGGGTCGGCCGGTGCTGGTCTCGCGCGACGGGCGTGCCACGGGCCGGATGCTGGCACAAGCGGTGTGCAGCGGCTTGGAAGCCGTGGGCCGCGATACGATCGATGCCGGCGTGGCCGCCACGCCTACGACCGGTGTTCTGGTCCGCACGCTATTGGCCGCCGGCGGCGTGCAAATCTCGGCCAGTCACAACCCGCCCGAGTACAACGGCTTGAAGCTCTTTTCGGCCGAGGGGCGCGTCATTCCGGCGGCCGATGGACGGCGCGTGCTCGATCAATATCGCACGGGCAAGATCGGCTGGGTGCCGCACAACGAAGTAGGGCACGCCATCGCTTGCGCTGACACGCTGTCGGCGCATTGCGCGCTGGTGCTCAAGACGGTGGACGTCGAGCGCATACGCCGCCGCAAGTTCCGCGTTCTCCTCGATTCCAATCACGGCGCCGGCAGTTGCCTGGGTCGCCGGCTGCTCGACGAGTTGGGGTGCAAGGCCACGATCCTCGGGGAAAAGCCCGACGGACAATACGAGCACACGCCCGAGCCCACGCAAGAGAATCTGTCGGGCGTGCTTGCGCGCGTGCGCGAGGTGGGCGCGGACATCGGCTTTTGCCAGGATCCGGACGCCGATCGGCTGGCCATCATCGACGAAGCGGGTCGTTATATCGGTGAGGAATATACGCTGGCCCTGTGCGTCGATCACGTACTGCGCAGCCGGCCCGGCCCCGTGGTCACGAACTGTTCGACCAGCCGCATGACCGAGGACCTGGCCGAGAAATACAAGGTGCCTTTTTTCCGCTCGGCCGTGGGCGAGGCGAACGTCGTCGAAGCGATGCAGCGTCACAATGCGGTCATCGGCGGCGAAGGAAACGGCGGTGCGATCGACCCGCGCGTGGTGTTCGTTCGCGACAGCTTCGTCGGCATGGCCTTGGTGCTCGACGCCATGGCCGCGCGCGAAGAAAAGATCAGCCGGCTGGCCGACGAACTGCCGCGCTACGAAATCGTGAAGACCAAGATTTCACTAATGCCGGAAAAGATTCCCGCCGGCCTCGCCGCGCTGAAGAAACATTTCGCCGATGCCAAGAGCGACACGCTCGATGGTCTGCGACTGGATTGGCCCGGCAAATGGCTGCTCGTGCGCGCGAGCAATACCGAACCAATCGTCCGCGCGATTGCCGAGGCGCCGACGACCGCCGAAGCCCGCCGCCTGTGCGACGAAGCAGCCCAAGTGCTCGCCAAGGTCTGAGCGGCGCTCGCACAAGTCGGCAGAGGGCGGTAATTGATGAATGCAAAATGACAGTAGTGCCAAGTTTGGCGGATTGATATAGGTGAACGCAAGGCTCCTCTTGTACATGACTTGTGTCCAGCAGGTCACTTCCAAGGAGGGAGCCATGCGTTCAAGGGTGAGTCATACCATAACGAGCCAGGATGT
>DASZWQ010000147.1 GCA_035546535.1 Pirellulales bacterium
GAGTCTGAAGCTGCCTTCATTGACCAGCACCGGCAGTATGATCACCGCCACGAGATGCGCGAGCGTCGCGCCCAGCGCCACGGCCCAGATTCGTTTCCATTCCGAAAGCTGGTAGGCGGCGTAGAGCGCAATCAGAAGACCCAGCGCACCGTTAACGTGGGCAAAGCCTTCGCGAAATCCGTCTTTGAAAAAGTAAAGAATATCATGGAGATAGACTGACACATTTTCCATCGAGCCCTCCCGAGGCGTTAACCATCCCTAGGTAAACGCCCGAATATGGCATTTGTTCGCTTCGGGACCGAAAAAAGTTCCTCAGACTTTTGTCTCGGCCGCTTCGTAGATGTGCATCGCCCCGGGGTGAGCGGCGAGTTCCTGGAGCCGCTTCCACATGGCGCGCGATTCGGGCACGCGGAAATGCAATTTGAGCGCCGCGATGCTTTCCCACCGCTCCGTGAAGTGCAGCGTCAAGGGATCGTCGGCGTCGATGCTGACATGATGGCTGACACAGCCGGGTTCTTTCCGCGAGCGATGCACGTGCTCGGTCGAGACGCGCAGCATCTCGGCGATTGTGTCGGCGCGGGCAGTGACGGTGCCGGTGACGAGGATCATCACGCTACATTCTTTTCAAACCGACCCCCGGCGCGGGCGTGTTCAGATCGCGCTCGGCCTTTTGCAAAGCTCGCAGATCGCGTTCGCCCCGCAGCAGAGCGATTTGCAGGCCGAGCTCCACCTGGTTGTAGAATCGGAAGTTGACGTGGCCCGAAAGCTGACCGACCAGCAATTCAAGATAACGCTCCTGCTCCTCCGCCGTCGCATGGGAATAATCCGGCGTGCCGTCGACCGCCCGGAACCGGAAGGAAAATTGCTGGAGACTGGTGCGCGCATCGCTCAAATGGGAGTACGCCTGGGCGAGATCGGCGGTCACGGTGTCGGCCTCGGAATAGGCCATGATCTCGTGCTGCGGCAGCAATGCCAGCAGCCCCGAGGATTTGGCGGCCTGAAACGACGGATCGATGACGAGATCGAATTCGTCTGGGTTCGGCCGCACGTATTTCGGAATTGCGCTCTTTGTGGCGATCGCCGTTCGCACCTGGGCGATGCGCATCGTGAGCCAAGCGATCATCTGATCGGAGAAATGTTCGCTGCGCTTGGCATCGACGATCGCCTGCCGGCTGTCTATGTCCAAAGCGTCGCGAAGCTCCGCCCGCTGGTGCGCATGGTGGACGGCTTCGGCGACCTGCTCCAGCCCGAGCGCGATCAGCAGGCCGAGGCAGATCGTCCCCATATGCACGAAGAAATCGCGCCACGTGTGAATGCCATGCTCCGGCGCATGAACTTCCATGATACCCCCCAAACGCTCCCTGAATCTCTTCTATCACGGCGGGGCGGGCACGCCATCGCCCCGGTGGAAACGCAGCGGACGAAAACCTATATTCCGTATGGTCCGTTGCACAAGGAATCGGCCCCACATGATTATCGCCCTCGTCGTACTTGGCCTCATCGCCCTGTTCGTGATGTTCACCTACAACCGGCTGGTGTCGCTGCGCCAGGCGTGGAAGCGCGCCTTTGCCGATATCGATGTGCAGCTGAAACAACGGCAGGACCTCGTGCCCAACCTGGTCGAGACCGTGAAGGGCTATGCGACGCACGAGAACGCCGTCTTCACCGCGGTGACGCAGGCGCGCGCGTCCGCAATGAAAGCCAATACGGTCGGCGAGAAGAGCGCGGCGGAAGGCGTACTGAGCGGTGCGCTCGGCAACCTGATGGCGGTGGCGGAGAACTATCCCGAACTAAAAGCCAATCAGGGGTTTCTGAGCCTTCAAAGCGAACTCGCCGATCTGGAGAACAAGATCGCCGCCGCGCGCCGGTTCATGAACAACGCGGTCGCGGAATATAACTCTTCCATCCAGCAGATTCCCGCGGTGTTCATCGCGGGCCCGTTGGGCTTCACGGCAGCAGAGATGTTTACGCTTGACCCAGCCGAACGCGATGCGACCAAAACCGCGCCGGCAGTGAAATTCAGCTAGTGGCTCTGCTCGGCCTTACCACCTATCGCCAGAACAACAACATCAAGTCGATGGTGTTGCTGGCGATGTTTCCGGTGCTGCTGCTGTCGCTACTGGGCTTCATCTTTTTCTTCGTCGGCGAGTTCAGCAACACGCGTTATGCGTTCTACGACTTCAATCTGGAGCCGGTGCTGGGCACCGGCGATCCGCTCGATCTCGCGCTTTCGGCGATCTATGCCTATTGGCCGATTGTCATCGGCATCGCGACGGTTTGGGTGCTGATCGGCTATTTCTTCAACGATGCGATCATTCACAGTGCGACGGGCGCGCAATCGGTGACCCGCCAGGAACAGCCGGAGCTTTACAACCTCGTCGAGAACCTCTGCATCAGCCGCGGCATGAAGGTGCCGAAGCTCTACATCATCGATACCGACGCAATGAACGCATACGCCAGCGGCATCGACGACCGCTCCTATGCGATCACGGTGACAAGCGGCATTCTGAAGGTGCTGAACAAGGACGAGCTCGAAGCCGTGCTCGCGCACGAGCTCACGCACATCATGGAGCGCGACACGCGCGTGCTCATCGTGACCATCGTGTTCGTGGGCATGATCTCGTTCCTGACACAGGGCCTGTGGCGGTTCATCCAGATCCAGTCTTTCTCGCGCCGCCGCGGGCGCGACGGCAACGGCGTGATAATATTTCTGCTGATCGCCGCCGTGGCGTCGTTCCTCGGCTATCTGCTGGCGCTGGTGCTGCGCTTCGCGATCTCGCGGCGGCGCGAATATCAGGCCGACGCCGGTTCCGTCGACCTGACCAAAAACCCCGACGCGTTGATTTCGGCGCTGATGAAAATCTCCCAGAACCCCGACGTGCCGCATGTGTCGAGCGAAGTCCGCCAAATGTTCATCGAAGCCCCACCCTCAAGCTTCGCCCTGGCCCAACTCTTCGACACGCATCCGCCCATCGCCAAGCGCATCGCAGTGCTGGAGCAACTCGGCGGGCATGCGCCGGATAAGCTCACGACGCCCTCTTCCGCTCCCGCTATCGATGCGCCCGCCTCAAATGTGCCGCATCAACACGGACCGTGGGGATAAAGCCAACTTGTCATCCCCGGCCGAGCGAAGCGATAGCGTTGCGGGGGGCAAGTCGAATACGACGCGCTGCCAGCTGAATACCTAGCTACCATCCGCAGTTTCGAACAACGAATTCAATCGATCTGCGAAA
>DASZWQ010000148.1 GCA_035546535.1 Pirellulales bacterium
CGTCGGCGGTGCCGAGCATGCCGTGTTGCACCTGTTGTACTCGCGCTTCTGGCACAAGGTGCTGTACGACTTGAAGCTCGTGAGTACGCCGGAACCATTTACCAAGCTCGTTAACCAAGGAATGATCCTGGGCGAGGTGGAGCATATCGGATGGAAGAACGCGGCGAACGTCTGGGTGAATCCGGCCGGCGCGGAAGAAATCACCGATGCCGCCAAGCTTCCGGTTACGTCCGAACGACTGAAGCCGTCGGAATTGGAAAAGAAAGGCGAGGACTTTTACATCAAGGGGACAAGCCCGCCGATCAAGACCGACAGCCGATCGTACAAAATGTCGAAAAGCCGCGGCAATGTCGTGAACCCTGACGCCGTGGTCGCCGAATACGGCGCCGATTCGCTTCGCCTGTACGAAATGTTCATGGGCCCGCTCGAAGCCGTAAAGCCCTGGAGCATGGAGGGTGTGAACGGCGTGCGCGGATTCTTGGACCGTGTGTGGCGCATGATCACGGCTGAACGCAGCGAAACGCTGGAGCTAAATGTCGCGGTGGTCGACGAGATTCCGACGGCCGAGCAAAACCGCGTTCTGCACCGCACCATCCAGGGCGTGACGCAAGATATCGAGCGAATGTTCTTCAACACCGCAATCTCGAAAATGATGGAGTTTACGAACTTCTTCTTGAAAGAAGATCGTCGGCCGCGCGCGGCCATGGAATCGTTGGTGTTGTTACTTTCTCCCTTCGCACCACACATGGCCGAAGAACTGTGGCAACTCTTGGGGCACGCGAAGTCCTTGGCCTATGAGCCCTGGCCCGCATTCGATGAAGCGGCCATCAAGGAAGACACGATCGAAGTGCCCGTGCAGGTGAACGGTAAGCTGCGCGGCCGGGTGCGTGTGCCGGCCGACGCGGATGCCGCGGCCACAGAAGCTGCTGCCCGTGCCGACGCAAAAATCGCCGAGCAACTGACCGGCAAAACCGTGGTGAAGGTGATCGCGGTGCCGGGCCGCCTAGTGAACTTCGTCGTGAAATGATTGGCGCGTCGCGACACGGAACGGTGTTAGCCGTCAATTCGCGAACGCCGAAATCTTGGCCGCCTTTTCCGGGTCCATCAACTCCGGATGGCGTTTTTGCACGGAACAGGCCTTCGGAATCGAATGGCCGCGCACGTACGGCTGGAACGGATTGTTCAGCACGTAATCCTGATGGTAGGCCTCGGCAGGGTAAAAGGCGTGCAGCGGTTCGAGCTTCGTGACGATCCGACGATTACCGTACGCCTTCTTCTCAGTCAGTTCATGGATTTTGGCCTCGGCCGCCTTCTTCTGCTCGTCGTTCTCGTAGAAGATCGCCGAGCGATACTGCGATCCGACGTCTGGCCCCTGCCGATTGAGCGTCGTCGGATCATGCGCGTCGAAGAACACCATCAACAACTGTTCGTAAGTGATCTTCTGCGGGTCATAGGTTACACGGATGGCCTCGGCATGCCCGGTCGATCCGGTGGAAACTTGTTCGTAGTTGGCCGTGTTCTGGCGACCGCCCGAATAGCCGCTTTCGACGTCGCTCACGCCGCGTAATTGCTGGAATGCCGCCTCGGTGCACCAGAAGCATCCGCCGGCAAATACGGCTGTCTCGGTCATCGGTTTCTCCTTGCTGGTGGTCGACTTTTCGTCGGCGGCCAGTGTTACCTTTACCCTGGCGTTGGCAGCATCGCCCGAATTCTTCCCGCCGGCACTCTCACTGGTGGCACTCTCATCCAGCGCCGCGACGACCGTGACCTCGGTCTTGTTCGCCGATGGCTTCGTGCTG
Organism: Pirellulales bacterium; assembly: GCA_035546535.1. Lineage (NCBI taxonomy): Bacteria > Pseudomonadati > Planctomycetota > Planctomycetia > Pirellulales > Pirellulales bacterium. The sequence goes on from DASZWQ010000148.1 coordinate 1,800, forward strand.
ACGCTTCGGGCCGTCGTATCGTCAGCTTTCTCAGCCGCCGGATCGGCCAGGCTGGCCAGATTGTCCTTCTCGGTGAAGTCGAGCGAGGCCGAATTCATGCAAAACCGCAAGCCGGTCGGCGCCGGTCCATCGTCGAACACGTGTCCCAGGTGCCCTTTGCAGCGCACGCACTTGACTTCATAGCGCAGGGTGCCGTCGCCGAGGTCCTTTTGCGTTTCGATATTCTCCTTGGCGACCGGCGTCATGAAGCTGGGCCAACCGGTTCCCGAGTCGAACTTCGCGCCCGAGGAAAACAGCGGCAGCCCACAGCCGGCACAGGTATAGACCCCCTCTTTCTTGTTGTCGATCAAGGTGCCGCAGAAGGGCGCCTCGGTATCCTTGGCGCGCAGCGTGTGGTACTGCTCGGCCGTCAGCTTGCGCCGCCATTGCGCGGGGGTTTGCACGACCTTCGGCGAGTCGACGGGCCCCACGAGCTTGCCTTCGCGGTTGAAGACATACACGCTGACGTCATGAGGATTATGGTGATGCTTGTCGTGCTTGGCGGCGGGAGTTGTTCCATGCGCGGGCGACGCATCAAGGTGTGCCGAGGGCGTTGCTTGTTCGTCCTCAGCAACCGCGGATCGCGGCTCACCGGCAGAGACTAGAACAGCCGCCAGCAAAATCATCATCCAGCCAGCCGCCACTGTCATTCGCATCGACGGCACTCCTCTCGAAACGGAGGGACGATGAGCGGTTGCAATCACGAGCCGAGTCTCTGTCTTGCCCCCCAATGCCCCAGAGGACGTGAAACCAGCCCATAACAGCCGCGCAAGCCTCCCAGACAGAATTAACTATAGCAACACTGCGGGGACCGGCAATTTCAGTCTGCGTGACAAAGTCGCAATGCAACGAGAGTTAGGGGTTTCCGACCCTGGGAGAGAGTACGCAGAAAGCACCGAATCGGATTGCCTGGCTGCTCGGCCACCGTGCCTCGACTTAGGGCCGATTGGTCAGTTTCCCGATGAGTCGCCGGGGGGTGTACACGTGTTGTCTCCCCTTGATAGGCCGCGAAAGTGCCAAATTGTCGAGAATGCAGTGCATCGAAGACCGCTACCTTTCTTCCGTTCTTGTCTTTAGCGCGCAAACAGGCCATGATGAACCGTGCGCCCGGACCCGCTCGGCGGTGGCAACGGCGGCGGGCGTTTCAGGGAAGTTGGATCCTCGCTTTGCGCATCGACACGGCGCTTTTTCAGCGTGCCGCGCTATGAACATCGTCTTCAATTGTCCTGGCTGCGGCGCGATTCTACGAATGAAGGAGGAGTACGGCGGCCGCCGCGGTCGCTGCCCTCACTGCCAGGGAGCCATCACGGTTCCGGCCATCGAATCAGACGCCGGCATGGATCTGTTGCCGCTCGAGGGCAACTCGGGCGAGTCTTCGACACCGCAATCTGGCGCGGCTCCCGCGCAGACATTCGGCAATTTCTCCGCCGGGTCGCGCTTCTCCATGCCCGCCAAATCAGCGGGCGAGACGAGGCCCCCTTCGTCCGGCGGCGATAGCGCTATCGGTCTTGCGCCGCTCGAAGAGCGCGACACCAAACGGCCGACGACTCCCTCGCCCACCCCCGCCGCGCCGGCGAAGGCCAAGGCGCCCGGGGGCGACAGCAACCTCGGCCTTGCTCCGCTCGACGAGCACGGGGCGGCGAAGTCTGCTCCCGCCGCCCCACCTGCGGCTGCGGTTGCGAAGTCATCGGCCGGCGAAAGCGCGATCGGGCTGGCGCCTTTGGAGGACGTGAAGGAGAAGCCGGCGCGCTCGCAAGCTTCAACTACCCCAAAGGGCGCTGGCGCCAAGACCGACGAAGACTTCAGTCTCGCGCCCGTCGAGGGGAGCGCGGCAGCGAAAACCGGTGTTGCCGCTGCGCCAGCAGCGACCAAGGGAACATCCGCAGGCGGTGGTCCCGCGAAGCCGGCAGGCAGCGCGGCCGCCGAGCCGCCGCGCATGACATGCGGCAAGTGCGGTACCAAGATGCGCATTCCGCCTAACGCCGGTGGCCGCAATGTGGTCTGCCCGAAATGCAAGAACAAGATGCGCGTTCCGGATATTCCGGCCGCTGCGGCGACAGTTGCCAAATCCGATAGCGAGACGATCGCGCTGAGCGACACGCCCACGGCGGCCGCAGACCTGGGCGGCGGTATGCTCGACATACTTGGCGAGGGAGGCGGCCTGGCCGGAGGCGAAGCCGCATCGGCCGATGACGCGGGGGCCGCACTGTCCGCACCGAAGTTTGCGGGCGGAAAATCCAAATCCGGCTCGATTTTGGGCTTACCGCCGCTCGCGCTCTATGGTGGCGCGGCGGGCGTAGCGCTCATTTTCGCGCTCGGGCTCGTCTACTTGTTAGGCGGATTTGGCAGCGGGTCATCTCAGGTCGCGCAAGGGCCGGGAGTGACGGCACCAGGAGGAATGCCGACTCAACCACCAGCATCCGCACCGCCGGCGAGCGCGCCGTCAACAAATCCACCGGCGGGTAGCACCGCACAAACACAACCCGCCGCGCCGACGACGGCTCCCTCGATGCCGGCCACGCCGCAGACACCCGCGCCAAGCTCATCAGCACCGACGCCGGCGCCCGGCTCCTTCCAGGCAGGATTGGCCGGAAACTTGCGCAATAAGGCGCAAGCCGAGGCCGCGGTGGCCGGCGGAACCGGCGCACAGCCGGCCGCGCCGACCGCCCCTGCCGCAAATCCGACACAGATGCCTGCCGGCGCACCGCCTACGGCCGATGCGGCGGCATGGAAGCAACGCGTGCCGATTGTCCGCGCCGCTGATGCCGCGCCGCGAGCGGGCGAGGCAGCCTCGGCACCCGCCGGCAGTACGACGCAGATCGAGTTGCTCACTCAGGTTCTAAACAACCAGAACAGTCTGATTGAAAGTCTTAAGCAGATTACCGACCTCGAAGCGGCTCGAAAGGTCGCGCCCACATGGGCGGAGCAAACCGCCAAGGGGCTCGACAGTGTCCGTAAATTGCGCGCCGCCGGCGGTCTTCCCAATCCTGATACCGTCCAAGGCGGACTGCGGGCCAGGGCCGTTGCGATTGGGGCGGTGAACACGGATACCGAAAAAGCCACCAGCATCGAAGGCGAAATGCAACGCATCAGCGCGATTGGCGGCGCGATGCCAGTCCTTGAAGCCGCGCTGGTCGAACAGGCCAAGCGCGAACCAGCAGGAGCCCTGGCCACGGTTCTAACCGAGCGCGGAATATCACTCCAAGCGGCCCCGCAATAGCGCGTGAGCGGCCGCGGCATGTCAGGCGCTCGTGAAGCTCACGATCTTTTCGGCCACCGCGGCCGGATCTTCGATCAATAGGAAATGCCCCAGCCCGGCCAGCTCATGATACGTCGCCCGCGGACAGCGGTGCGCCAACTCGCGCCCCAGATCCGCGTGGGCAATCGGGTCGCTGTCGGCCCACACGAACTGTACGGGGGTCGTGGCGAGTTCCAGCGCGCCGATCCAGCGGTCGGCGTGCAGATAGCGCTCGCGCATATAACCGGCCAGCGCCGGCAGTCGCAATTGGCCATCCTGGTAGCGGAGCAGCTCTTCCATCACTTGCGCATCGGTGGCGCTGATCGCCTCGGGCCTTTGCATCAGGCCACGCAAGGCATCGACATACACACCAGTCATCACGGTACGGCAGAAATCGATGGCTTGCGGCAGCGTCGAGTTGGTGGCCAGCAGCTCCTGAAACGGCGTGATATGCGCCATCCATTGCAACATGCTGCCGTTGAGAAAGGTCGACGTTTGCAGCGAGAAATCCAGCCGCCCCTCGGCCTGCCGGGCCAGCAACTCGCAATGCACGCTCGTCCCCATGTCATGGCTGACGACGTGCGCCACGCTGACGCCGCACTGACGCACCACTTCCTCGACCAGGTCCGCTTGCCCGAACAGTGAGTAACCATACGCTTCGGGCTTGTCCGACAGGCCGAAACCCAAAAAGTCCGGCGCGATGGCATGACAATTATTTGGCAATCGCTCGACGACGCCGCGCCAGTCATAGCTCGACGTGGGATACCCGTGCAAAAGCAAGATGCACGTGGTGTCCTCCGCCGCGCTGGCCGGAGCGGGTCGTTCGAAAATAAAGACCTGACGACCGAAGACTTCGACATGGCGCCCTGCGGCAAGCCACGCGCGGGTTGCTCCCGCCAACTCGCGATCCAGCGATGCGTTCATTCGTGCTCGTCCCCGAAAAAAGAATGCAAGAGTACAGCCCGCTGCTGATTGTACACTTGTTCCGGGGCGCGAGCGCCACCGTCTGCCAAGGGCTCTAGCGCGCGGGCGTCTTGTCCTTCGCCGCCGACGGCTGCTGTCCCATGTGCGCGATCATGTCGCGGCAACTTTTGGCGCAGGTTCGGCATTCCTTGGCACAGCGGGCTAGCTGTTCGTCGTCGCCGTGTTTTTCGCATTCCGCGGCGCACTTGTCGCACGCTTCGGCGCAGGCCTGGCAGCCGACGTTCATCAGCGGACTGGCCCGAGCGATCAGCTTTGCGGAATTGCCGCAGAATTCCTGGCAATCCATGGCCAGGTGCAAGGCATGCATGAACTTGGAAGTGCCGTGTAAGGATCTTTCGTAACAGTAATGCACGGTCATGTTGCACTCGTTCATGCAGTCGACACAGGTATCCATGCATTTCTGCAATTGGCCGGCATTATGCCCTTCGTGTGCGTGCTTTTCGTCATCGGCCGCAAAAGCTTTCGCCTCGACGAATCCGAGCGATGCCACCCCGGCAGCTACTGTTCCTAGCATGTGACGGCGGTCCATTTTGTCTCTCCTTTTCGCGTTTGGCAATTTTGCGATTCTTGACGACATGACGACCGATGCCGCGGCTCTTTATGGAGTGTCCGTGGCTTCGACGGAATCTGATCCAACGGCGAACGCGCTGGCCGTTGATAAGGCAGTTGCCGGCGGCCCTCGGCGGCTTCTCTCCAGGCAACCTGGGTGTGGTACGTCCGATCTGCTTGTGGTGCAACTCGAATGCCAATGCGCCATCCACTGCGGGGCGAGCCGAGTTACAATGGGCCAAACGCCGTGAAGCTGTCGATCGCGGGGATGCCCCGACGGCCGACGGAATTGCCGAGAACTCGTTCATGAAAGGCCCTCCCCGCATGGACCGCCGCCAGTTTCTGGGGCGCGGAGCTGCCGCTTTGGCCGTACCCGCATTTGTCTCGGCCGGCGCATTGGGCTTATCCGGCTGCCGCCGACCTGGCCCGAGCGCGCGCGTCACCGTTGGCATGGTGGGCCTGGGGGCGCAGGGCTTCGACAATTTGCGGCAGTTGCTGCGACTGTCGGACGTGCAGGTCGTGGCCGTCTGCGACGTCGACTCTCTGCACTACCGCGATAACCCCTGGGGCGAGGGTCCGCAGTACGGTCGCGAGCCGGCCCAGGCGCATGTCGAGAAGCACTACGCGGCCGCGCAGAAGTCGGGGAACTATTCTGGCTGCGCAGCGATGACGGACTTTCGCGATCTGTGCGCGCGTGCGGATATCGATGCCGTCGTCATCTCGACGCCCGACCATTGGCATGCCCTGTGTGCTCTGGAAGCAATCCGTGCCGGCAAAGACGTCTACGGTGAAAAGCCGCTCACGCATTTTTTCGACGAGGCGCGCGTGCTGTGCGACGAAGTGGCGAAGCGCAAGACCATCTTTCAAACCGGCACGCAACAGCGCTCGATGCCCGTGTTTCGCCGCGCCGTCGAAATCGTGCGCAATGGCCACCTGGGCCGGATCGAACGCATCGAGGTCGGTCTGCCCGACGGTTACGACAAGCCGATGGGGGACGATAAGGTCGAATCGCCGCCGGACCACTTGAATTACGAGATGTGGACCGGCCCGGCTCCCCTGCTCCCGTACATGCGGGCCCGCAACCATCGCTGGTGGCGAGGGCACCGGGCTTATGGGGGCGGCACGCTGATGGATTGGATCGGCCACCACAACGACATTGCCGAATGGGGACTCGCACCGGAACAGGCCCGGATCGAGCGCGTGGAAGCGGTCGGTTGGACCTTTCCGGAAACGGACATTTACAACACGCCCGTCCATTTCGAAATCGCGTGCCGGTTCGCCGGCGGCGTCGAATCGTCGATTTCCGACCGGCATAAGCAGGGGACGAAATGGATCGGCGACCGCGGCTGGCTGTTCGTCACGCGTTCGTTCATCGACGCCTCGGATCCGCGCTGGCAGTCCCCGGACTTCGACGCCGGCGGTTTCAAAGTCGCGCCGTCGACCGGCCATCATCGCAATTTCATCGACGGCGTGAAATCGCGCTCCGCCTGCATCGCACCGCCCGAGACTGCCTGGCAGTCCATCACGCCCGGCTTTCTCGGATACGTGTCGCACAGCGTGCGGCGTCCGCTGCGCTGGGATGCTTCGCGCCGCACGATCATCGACGATGCCGAGGCGGACGCGCAATTGCGGGCAAGGGAATATCGCGCGCCTTGGTCGCTGTGACGCATCTTCGTGAAGAGCGTCAGCCGGTGCACGGAATTCCGCGAGCCAGCCCAGCCACGCCAGCATTGCTGGCTTTCCCTGCTTCTGCCCGTCGCGGTGAACAAGTCAGGCCCGGCGCCGGTCGCTGAAATTTTGCACCGCGAAACTTCCGATGATAGACGAGGCGTTCGACGACGCGCGTTCCGCTCTTGAGGCGGTCCAGGACGCTCGTTAGTATCCGGCCCCTCGTTCTAACGTTTTAACGTTGCGCGCCCCTTCTTCTCGCGGTGGCAATCCTTCCCTACTTCAGGTGATGCATGCTCCTGGCAGGTGCTCCCGATGTTGGAATGTTGTCGGGCCAGATCACAAAACTCGCGGCGAGAACGCGCTTGCCCGGACGGTTGCTTGCGGTCATTGCCGTCTTAGTGGTCATGTCGCGTACCGTGTCCTCATACGGCCAATATGCACCTCCGGCCCTGGCGCCTCCGCCTCCGCCCCCGCCGCCACAGATCGTGGCCCACCCGGCGCTGCGCAATGCCCCGCAGTACACAATGAACGTCCATGGCCACACGGGTGACCCGGTCAATATCGCCTTTGTTGGCAGCGAAGAAGAATTGCACCGCGCCATGGCCCAGGCCGGTTGGTATCCGGCCGATCCGATCACGCTGAAGACGTCAATCCGCCTGGTGGCGGACGTGCTGGAGCGCAAGCCGTACCCCGACGCCCCGGTGAGCAATCTGTACCTGTGGGGGCGTGTGCAGGACCTGGCTTTCGAGCAGCCGGTCGGCAACAGTCCGAAACAGCGGCACCACGTTCGCTTCTGGCGCTCGGCCGAGGTCGACGCCAACAATGAGCCGTTATGGCTGGGCGCCGCGACCTACGACGTGCGCGTCGAGATCAGCCGCACGACGGGCGGCATTACGCACCGCATCGCGCCCGACGTCGATAGCGAGCGCGATAAGCTGATCCGCGATACCGGCACCGCGGGAGGCCTGTCCCTCTGGTATTGGGTCAACGGCTTTCACCAGACGCTCGAAGGGCGCAACGGCGCCGGCGACCCCTACCGCACCGACGGCCGTTTGGCCGTGGGCGTCATTACCGTGCGACGGTAGGTCATCCTCGCGGTACCACCATCCAATCGTTGATGGCACGCCCACTGGCTATCGAGGTCACGCGCACCCCGGCTTCCGCCCCAGCAGCCGGTCCAGCGAGTCGGAAGTCTGGTAGATGAGCGCTTCCGGATAGTGCTCATACGGATGAAAGTATTCGAACGTCAGGTAGCCGCGATAACCAAGCGTCTGGAACTCGTCCATCACGGCCGGCCAGTTGGTGGTCCCGTCCAGGAGCGGCCGGAACGATTCCAGCGAGTGGTCGGTCCCCTTCTTGGTGAATTCCTTGAGGTGGACGTTTTGAATCCGCGCGCCCAGGATCGGGATCCAATGCTCGGGATACTGAAAGAGCATGATGTTGCCGGTGTCGAAGTGGACGCGCACCCGTTCGCTCTCGAAGCAATCGACGAAGGAGTTCATTTCGTCGGGCGTCATCAGAAAGCCGTTGAAGAAAATGTTCTCGATGTTGAGATTCACCTTCTGCTTCTCGGCGTGCGGCACAAGCTTGCGCACGGCCTCGATCGCCCGCTCTTCGCACACGTCGTTGGGCACCGGCTCGTAGTCGGTCCGCCAGGGAATCGTGACGGCGCCGGGCACGACCAGCAGATTTTCGGTGCCTAGATCGTGCGCCGCGTCGATCATTTTGGTGCCCAGCTCCAGCGATCGCGCGCGGATCGCCGGGTCGTTGCTGGTCATCGGGTAGGGCCAGAACAGGAACGAGCAGACGCCGCTGATCTCGATGCCGATGCGCTCCGCCATTTTGCGAATGGCGGTGAATTCTTTCGTGCCCGATTTGGGCGACAGGTCGTTGTCCAAGTCATAGTTCAGCTCGATGGCATCGAAGCCGGCGTCATGCGCCAGTTGCAGGCAATGCTCGAGCGACATCTTATCGGGATACGGGAAAGCCCACAGATTGATGCTTTTGCGCATGTCGTAGCGTTTGGCCGGGGCGGAGTTCGCCGGCGCTTTCGCAGTCGTCGGCGGCGCCGCGGCCTGGCCGAACGCCTGCGCCCCGCCAGCCGCGGCCAGCGCCGCCGAAATCACGCTGCGGCGCGACAGGCGAAATCCCTCGGCGCCGATCATGTCCCTCATGCTGAAACCCCTTGCGAAGCCGAATCAATAAGCCGATTTCCTGATGATTCGCGTGATCTTTAAATCGTACTCTTGCGCGGGCGGCGGCTGAACACTTTCGCGGCTTCGGATAGCGCGGGCATAATCCGCGCTTTCGAAATTCGAAAGAAGATCGCTAGCTTTTGCCTTGTTCTTTGGCCACAATAGCCGTCGGCCGTGGCGCGGTCCTGGGCTTAATCTACACCGGAGGGCATTCCGATGCATTCCTTGCCGCTGCGCCACGTAGTTTTCGCGGCCATGATTCTCGCCGCCACCTCGTTCGTCGCTCGCGCCGAAACCAACGTTCCGCTGTTTTTATCCAGCCGCGAGCCGGCCGCAGGCGCCAAAGCCACGCCGCCCTTGCGCTGGAGCGCCACGGAGAACGTCGCCTGGAAAACCGACCTTCCGGGTCTCGGCTGGTCGTCGCCCATCGTGTGGGGCAAGCGCGTCTTTCTCACCACCTGCGTCAACGCGGGCAAGGACGCCGAGCCGCGCAAGGGGCTGTACCTCGAAGACGTCGACGCCAACAAGTATCCGCCCGAGAAGGACGAGCACCAGTGGAAGGCGTACTGCCTGAGCCTGAACGACGGGTCGATCCTGTGGGAGCGCGACGCGCACAAGGGCATTCCGGCCAAACCGCACCACATCAAGAACACGCTGGCCTCGGAAACACCCGCCACGGACGGCGAACACGTCTATGTCCTGTTCGGTAACGTCGGCCTGTACTGCTACGACTTCGAAGGCAATCTGAAATGGAATCACGAGCTGAAGCCGCGCGAGACGCGCTACGGCTGGGGCACGTCGATGTCGCCCGTCGTTTACGAGGATCGCGTTTACTTGTGCGATGACAACGAGGAACAGTCGGCGCTATTGGCCCTCGACAAGCGCACCGGCAAAGTCATTTGGGAGGTGACACGCGACGAGAAAACCAACTACTCGACCCCCTACGTCTGGAAAAACCCGCTGCGGACCGAGCTCGTCATCTCGGGCATCAACTGGGCCACCAGCTACGACCTCGACGGTAAAGAGCTGTGGAAGATCAAAGGCAAGTCAATCCTGGCAATTCCCACGCCGTTCGAACGCTTTGGCATGCTGTACGTTACCTCGGGGCACGTCGTGTGGGGCGAGAACCAGATTTTCGCGATCAAGCCCGGCGGCGCAGGCGATCTCTCGCCGCAGGAGAAGGACACGCCGGACGAACACATTGCCTGGTGGAAGAACGCTGGCCCATATCATCCGACGCCGCTCATCGTCGATGACACGCTGCACATGCTGTTGGACCGCGGCTTCATGGCGGCCTACAACGCGAAGACCGGCGAAACGATCTACGACAAGAAGCGCATCCCCAACGGCCGCGCCTTCACCAGTTCTCCCTGGAGCTACGGTGGCAAGCTCTTCTGCTTGAACGAAGATGGCGTGACGTTCGCGATTCAGCCGGGTGCGAACTTCGAGATCTTGTACACGAACCAATTGGCCGACGACGACATGTGCATGGCCACGCCGGCGATCGTCGACGACAAGTTGCTGATCCGCACGGCCGAGCGGCTGTATTGCATCCAGAATCGTCCGACCGCGCCGGCCGCAGCAGGACGGTAGCGACTGCCAACAACGCGATCGGCATCTGGGCGGGCAGTAGGTGTCCAGAAAAATCCGGCAACGTTTACACGTGGCGGCGGTGCCGCGAGCGGCGGGCGAGCCCGCCGGCTAAATTGCGGCAAAGTGCAACGCATCGGCATGGCGCCGCCCCCACTTAGCCGGCCGGCTCGCCCGCCGCTTTCTTAACGAGCAAAAAGCGAAGACGCGATGTCGGGGGCGCGCCGCAATCATTCACCCGGCCGCTGGATCGGCCAGCGCCGCCACATCTGCGCTCGGCGTGAACTTCAACGACGCCGAGTTCAGACAATAGCGCTGCCCCGTCGGCGCCGGGCCATCGGGAAAGACATGCCCCAGGTGGCAATCGCACCGGGGGCACAAGATTTCAACCCGCACCATCCCGTAGCTCGTGTCGCGCTCTTCGGCGACGTTCTCTTTGGCGATGGGCTGAAAAAAGCTCGGCCAGCCGGTTCCGGAGTTGAATTTCGAATCGGAGGAAAAGAGCGGCAACCCGCAGCAGATGCAGCTGTAAACGCCCTCCTGCTTATTGTCCAGCAGGTTGCCGCAAAAAGCCCGTTCGGTCCCCTTGTCGCGGGCGATCTGGTACACGTCGGGGGGCAGGCGTTTTTGCCATTCGGCATCCGCAAGCTCGACGCGCGCCGACTCAATCGGCCCCACCAACTCTCCGCTTTTATTGAAGACAGCCACGCGAACCATATCCTGCTCCGGGTATGTCAGAGGAACTTACCGACCTCACGCACGGTATTATAGCGAGCGGGTGGTTCGCTGGCGTGGTGAACCGATTGCGACAATCTTCTGTCCACCGTACCGGCGACTGCACTCACTTTTCAGTTTTGAACCGTGCCATGCGAATTTCATGGGATCGTGCCGAGAGTATCTTTCGCAGCGCTAGGCCGGTCACTCACGTCTGGGAGAAGCAGTTCGATTACGGTGACGAGGAACTGCGGAGGATTGCCGCGACGCCACGCCGAGAGATCAAGTTCGAGGACCTGTGGTACTACTACCACGATCTGTGCTACGTCGAGTTGCAGCCAGACGTCTTTGCTCACCTTTTTCCGGTCTGCCTGATGGACTGGCACGAGACGTTGCAGCGAGGCGAACCATGCTCAAAGGGAGATTCCGAATTCCACCGCAGCATTTATGGCGGCCGTATTCTCGAACGGATGGTTCGCCCCGGGCAGCGACAACAGGTTTTCGAATTCTTCCGAGACAGCTTTCTTGATCGGCTCGCGCTTTTGGAAAGCCTGGACGTTGAACAGAAACTCGGGGAGCAAGACCCCTTCTCCTGGTTGGCGCGCCTGAACTCGCTGGCGCTGGTCGCACCGTGCGTACCCATGATTTGGAACGCTTGGTGGTCGATTGAAACTCCGGGGTCCGCAGTGGCTGCATTGCAATACTGCGCGGGACTCGCGTTTTTCGATGACGAGAACCCCTTTTTCCAATCCGCCCGGGAGTGGATGAAGGAACTGGGGCGAAGTCTTGGACAGGATGGCGCCGCTGCCGTCTATTTCCTCGACGACAGTTACCTGCACGACGTCGGCTGGTTACCTGAGAACTTGACGTTTTTGCGAGACGTCGTCACACCGACGTACATCGTCGAACGAGCCCAGGAGGCAGCTCGGCGGCTTGCCAATTCGGCCCACGCGAAGCTTGCGAGCGGTGTCGTCGCACGCCTTCAGTCCGATCCTGAACTGCTGATATCGCGCTTAGGTGAATTACTCCACCGGCTCGAAAACCCAACGGACGATCCCTGGCATATTTGAAGCGCCGAAGCGAGGAAGATTTAGCCGGCGAAACGCACCAGGTCGGCAATCGTGGGGGCGCCGATCGCCAGGATTTCGGGTTCGCCTGTCGCGGCGGGATCGGTACGTGTGAGCAATTGCCATAAGGCTTGTTGCCGACGGCAGGCCACCGTCTGGCGGCGATTTCGCTCCGACGTCGACCACCCGGTTTGCATGCGGCGGCAAGCCTGCTTGACGTTTTGCGATGCGTGACGGCCCTGCGGTGACGTACGCGACATGATCGTTTCCTCCCGTGCTGGTGCGTGTTGATCCCCGATCGGGTCGCAATCACGAAATCGTGCGGCGTTTTCCGGGCGTCGAGGAGGGAATGCAATTGGCGCGCCAAACCGTTTCCGTACGGGAATCGGCGAGAATCTTCCCGCGCCGGAGCGTGAGCAACCCAATCGAGTGGCTTTCGAGAAGCCAGTCGTTCGTACGGTGATCCGCCGACTACATCCTGCCTGCCTCAGTCGACGCGGCCGACGTAATTCTTGTCCAGCAGTGCCACGATGAGGAACGTGGCGACCGGTCCCAGCGGCACGGACACGAGCCACCAGAAGAGCCCGTTACGGTTTTTCGATTGCGCCAGGCCGGCGTTGATGAACGACAGCGTCCACCAGCCGACGAAATAGCCGGAAAACTCGCGGATTTGAACGGCGTCGGCCAGTGGCAGCATGTTGGCACCTCGTCGGCAGTTCGAGAATATACTTATTCGGTGCGACGTTGACACCGCTCCACAACTCTAGGCCGTAGTTGCCACACCATCGCGATTATGGCTTCTCGCGCTTCGCGGCGTAGTATTTGTCGAAGAAATTGCATTGCGCATCGAGCAGGGCGTGGCCCGACTTGACCGTGTCGCCGAAATCGATGTAGGCCTGCGATGCAGCATCGTAAGGCGCCCAGCCCGCGAGCGTGCCCCCGTTCGGATCGCCGGTCGTGGCAAAGCGCACCCATGCCCCCGAGACGTCGGCGGCCAACTGGCGGTCGACGTCGCCGTACGGCCAGTCGATTTTCGACAGGTTGTTGAACACATACAGAATCTCGGCCGCGTGGTAGGCCCCGACGGTCGCTTTTTGCGGCGAAGGGGGCACGTGCGAAAAGAAATACTGATAGGCTTTGCTCCCTGCGCGCTCGGTGAACCGCGCCCAGGTGCGCATCTCCCAGGTGAACCATTCGTCGCGCATGCCGGCCAGGAATGCATCGCGCACTTGTTCGTCGGATTCGGCCGGATAGATGGCGAGATACTCGTCGGCCAGGTCGCCGTACTTGGCCCGTGCGGCCGCTACGTACGCATCTTTGGTCTTGGGCACCTGCGCTGCAAAGAGCGTCGTCCCTTCGTCGGCCGTCGAGCCCACAATCACCGGCACGTTGTTCTGCTTCCCGGCGGCGAAAATCGAATACACGTCCTCGGGCAATACCCAACCGTCGACGTTTGGACGAATGCGCAAACCCGTCTTCTCGGCGGCCGCCAGCAGCTCATCAGGCGACTTGGCGCGGAGCGCGGCCGCCTGGTCCGCAGCGTCTTCGCAGCCCAGCTCGCGCGCCAGTCGTGCGCCGATCGTTTCGGCTGCCGGCACGCCATGGCGTTCCTCGCTCAAAAAGTTCATCGGGGCGAAGGCGCCACCGCTCTGCCCGATGGCGCCATGGAATAACCCCTTGGCCAGCGGCGAGGCCACCAGGTAGCAGACGCTCCACGAGCCGGCTGACTCGCCAAAGATCGTCACCCGGCCGGGGTCGCCGCCGAACCGCGCGATGTTGCGTTTCACCCATTCAAGAGCCGCAATCTGGTCGAGCATCCCGTAGTTGCCGGAAGACCCATGGTCCGACTCCTTGCTTAACGAAGGCAGCGCCAAGAAGCCGAAAGGGCCGAGCCGATAGTTGAGCGTTACGACCACGGCCCCCTGTCGCGCGAGCGATGTGCCGTCGTAGGGCGGGATCGAGCCCGATCCACGCGTCAGCGCGCCACCGTGAATCCACACCAGGACCGGCCGCTTTTCGTTGGCGGTCTTTGCGGCACTCCACACATTCAAGAACAGGCAGTCCTCGCTCTGCGGTTGCGGCGCCTGCCGATACATCGAGCCTTCCGGGTAAGGCAACTGCGGACAAGTGGCGCCGAATTTCGTGGCGTCGCGCGTGCCTTCCCAGGGAATGACTGCCTGCGGGGGCTGCCAGCGCCGCGCGCCCACCGGCGGAGCCGCGAAGGGAATGCCCTTGTAGCTGCGGACGCCCTGTTCGTCGGTGCTGCCTTTGATCTTGCCGCCATCGACGGCGATCGGCTCCTCGGCCACGGCTTTCCGAATACCAGAATCGAAACCGATGGCCACCACAAGCGCGACGGCGCCCGTCGAGATCACGAATCGAAGAACCGCGCTCGAAGTACGCATGGGAAATACCTCGCGGAAATATGTGCGACAGGCGGGCAAGACGCGGCACGAACGGCTGGCGGTTATTCTCTGCGGTTGCTGACGTCGTGGCAACAGCCGTCGCCGCGCCGCGAGTCTTTCGGCAGCCGGGCTCTGTGAGCCCCGAAAGGGGCGAAACTTGATCACCGGGCTCACAGAGCCCGGCTGCAGACGCTGCACAAATGTTTGAAGTCGCCGTGTGCGGTGGATAAGCTGCGAAACAGTGCGGTATTCGCGATCGCTTCGCATGTCTCGATGAAAAGCAGAACTGTCGGCCATGGCAAGATTTCACCCTTCGACCATCGCGGTACTTCTCCTTTGGAGCTGCGGCGCTGCTGCCATCGCGCCGGACGGGGCCGCGGCTGCTGAGCCCCCGGCGCTCGCCAAACAGGTGGAAATCCGTCGCACCCAATACGGGGTGCCGCACATCACCGGCGAATCGCTGGCGGCCGCCGCCTTCGGCTTCGGCTACTGCCAGGGCGAAGATCACTTGCTGAACATCATGCGCGGCATTTTGGGCGTGCGCGGCAAATTGGCCGAAACCTTCGGACCGGGCGACGACGGCAAGAACATCGAGTCCGATTTTTTCAATCGCCAGTTCCGCGTCTACTCCCGCGCGGTCGAATCGTATCACACGCTGTCACGCGACTATCGCGACATGCTGGCCGGTTTCGCATCGGGGTTGAACTATTACGTGGCGCTGCATCGCGACGGGTTGCCTGCGTGGATTCCCGAAGTCAATGAGCACGACATGGCCGCCTACGGTGTGGCCGGTGTGATGCGATTCGCCTTCAACCGCAACAACATTCTCAAGGATTTTCTGCGCGATCAGGGAGTCAAGACCACCCTGTATCACGATCAGCCTGACGACACGATGATGGGCTCGAACATGTGGGCTTTGGCTCCCAGTCGCAGCCAGTCGGGCCATGCGATGCTGATGGGCAACCCGCATCAGCCCTGGCAACCTGTTTCGACTTACTACGAAGCGCACCTGATCGTGCCGGGGCGGATGAATTTCTATGGCTCGACGTTCATTGGTCGTCCCATCCTCACCAGCGGCTGGAACGAGCACTTGGGGTGGTCGCACACCGTCAACGCGCCCGACCTGGAAGAAATCTACGAGGTCGATCTCGATCCCGCGCGTCCGGACCATTACCTGTTTGACGGCGGTTCGGTGCCGCTGGAGAGCGAGCAGGTGACGGTTGCGATCCGCAGCGGTGACGACCTGACGCTTCGCAAGCGCACTTTCTGGCACGCGCCGCTCGGCCCGGTCGTGCATCGAACGGATACGAAAGCCTATATCCTGCGCAATGCGACGTACGAAAATCTTCGCCCCTACGAACAATGGCTGCGCATGACGCAAACCAAGGATCTGGCCGAGTTCCGCCAGGCCATCGAGATGAACCTGCTGCCGATGTTCAATATTTGCTACGCCGATCACGCCGGCAACATCTTCTATCTCTGGAACGGCACCGTGCCCGACCTGCCGCACGCCGCGCATCGCGAACAGCCGGTCCACGCAGCACGTACGGCCGACGTGTGGACGCGCATCCATACGACCGCCGAACTGCCACAGCTGTTGAATCCGGAGGGGGGCTACGTGCAGAACTGCAACTCGCCGCCGTACCTGACCAATCTGCGCGCCGCCTTGGATCCGGCGAATTTTCCCGCCCATTTCGGAGCGAACGACCTCAGCCTGCGCACGCAGCACAGCCTGCGCTTGATCGATCACGACCAGAAGCTGTCGCTCGACGACGTGATCCGCTTGAAACACAGTCCGCGGATGCTTCTAGCTGATCGCGTGAAAGAGGATCTGATCGCGGCGGTGCGTGCAACGGGCGCGTCGGCCGACGTCGAAACAGGGCTGGCCGTGCTGCACGCGTGGGACAATACGGTGGCAGCCAACAGCCGGGGTGGCACGCTCTTCGCCGCCTGGTGGGATCGCTACTACGACAAGACGCGCGAGACGTTCGCTACTCCCTGGAATGCCGCCGAGCCGTTAAGCACGCCCCGCGGCCTGGCGGACGAGCCGCGCGCCGTGAGGGCGTTTCTCACCGCCGTCGACGACACACTGACTGCGTTCGGGACGCTCGACGTCACCTGGGGCGAAGCGCATCGCATTCGCAAAGGCAAAGTCGATCTGCCTGCCAGCGGCGGACCGAGCCTCACCGGCTGCTTCCGCGTGCTGGAATTCAAAGCCGATCGTGACCGCAAAATGGTGGCCAACAGCGGCGACAGCTTCGTGTTCGCCGTCGAATTCAGCGACCCGCCACGGGCTTTCACGAATGTCGCATATAGCCAGAGCGACGTTCCCGAGTCGCCGTACTTCGCCGACCAGGCGCCGCTTTTCTCGGCCAATCGCTTGAAGCCGGCTGCCTTTACCGATGCTGAAATCCGAGCGCAATTGGTGAAAACGTACCGGCCTGGCGAGGAATAGTGTTCGCCACGCGGCAACGGCGCCGCAATCGCTTCTCGTGGTCTCGGTTGCATCGATTCGGCCCCTCGCCGAGAATGACGGCTATGCGTTGACCGATACCGCCCCCTCTGCGAGAAGCTCTTGCCAATGACGCGATTCCACGCCTGTCAGCTCCCCTGGTTTCGCGGCGCGTTTTGGTCCCGGCTGGCATGCGTCATCGCGACATTTACGATCGCCGCGCCCGCTGCCCAGGCCGACCAGGATGCGATTCGCCCGTCGGTCGTGAAGATTCACACCACGCAGCGACTTCCAGATTTTGTTCGTCCCTGGAGTAAGGCGTCCCCGCGCGAGATGTCGGGCACGGGCTTCGTCATCGACGGCAAGCGGATCATCACCAACGCCCACGTCGTCAGCTATCCCAGCCAGATCTACGTTCAGCCGTATCAGTCGTCGGAGAAATTCCAAGCCAAGGTAATCGCGGTGTCGTCGACGATCGACCTGGCCGTGCTCAGCGTCGAGGACGAAACGTTCTTCAAGGATCGGCCAGCCCTGGCACTCGATGAAGGACTGCCACGCGTCAAAGCACCGGTCAATGTTTACGGCTTCCCGGTCGGCGGCGACCAGATGAGCGTGACCGAGGGCATCTCCTCTCGCGTCGAGTACACCAGCTACTACTTTGGCGTGGCGGGCTTGCGCATCCAGATCGACGCTGCCCTTAATCCCGGCAACAGCGGAGGTCCGGCGATTTCCGACGGGCGCGTGATCGGCGTGGCCTTCAGCGGCCTGAGCACGGCCGACAACATCGGCTACCTCATTCCGGCCGAAGAGGTGCGCACCTTCCTGGCGGACATCGCCGACGGACATTACGACGGCAAGGCCCAGTTGTGGGAGGAATTTCAGACCACGGAAAACGACGCTCTGCGCGCTTCGCTGAAGCTGCCCAAGGAGACCGGCGGCTGCATGATCACCAGGTCGCGTCACGCGGACGCCGATTTTCCGCTGCACGAGCGCGACGTCGTCACGCAGATCGGCGAGCACGTGCTCGACCGCAGCGGCAACGTGCGCCTGGGTGATGATCTACAGGTATTGTTCACCTACTACGTGCCGAAGCTCGCGCACGACGGCCTGGTGACCTTGAAGATACTGCGCGACGGCGAAGCACGTTCCATCGATGTGCCTGTGACGCCCCGCCGTCCGCGCGCCATTCCACGCTTGGATGGTGCGTATCCCAGCTACTTCATCCTCGGCCCGATGGTCTTTACTACGGCGAGCGCCGAATTGGCCGCCAGCATCTTCAGCGATCAGCGCTATCTGGCCTTTATGTCGAGCAAGAAGAGTCCGCTGATCACGCGGATCAATGACCAGCCGGCCTTCGAAGGCGAAGAACTCGTCATGGTACCCGCGCCGTTTTTCTCGCATCGCCTGACGAAGGGTTACGATTCGCCGGCGCTGCGCGTGGTGTCGAAAGTGAACAACGTACCGATCAAGAACCTGGCTCACCTCGTTGAGCTCGTGCATGACAGCAAGGACGAGTTTCTGGAATTCAAATTTGCCGAGACCGAGGTCGAGACGCTCGTCTTCCGTCGACAGGAAATGCTCGATGCTACGGAAGACATCCTGACTGACAACGGCGTCCGCAAACAATATTCCGACGATCTGGACCCCGTCTGGAAGAAGTAGTTCCGGTTCAAACGTCCTGGTAAAGCAGGGGCTTCGGCTAGGAGTCAAGCGTGTCGGCAAACGTCTGCAATCGCCGTGACTGGATGGTGCAGGCCGGCTCGCTGGGTCTCGTGGGTTTACAACTGCCCCAGCTATTGTCCGGGCGCGCGCTTGCTGGCGCGAGGGGCGCGGCGCCCAAGGCCCGCAGTTGCATCCTGTTCTTCCTCGAGGGAGGACCCGCCCATCAGGACCTGTGGGACATGAAGCCCACGGCCCCGGCCGAAGTGCGCGGCGAGTTCCGGCCGATCGCCACCAGCGTCCCGGGCACGCACGTGTGCGAGCATTTGCCCCTGTTGGCGCAGCAGATGCATCACGTGGCGCTCGTGCGCTCGGTGCATCACACGATCGTGGATCATAACGCCGGGGCGTACTACGCCCTGACGGGGCGCGAACCGTTGCGTACGGGCCGGCTGATCGTCCGCGACGAGCCTGACAACTTTCCTCCGTACGGCGCGGTGCTGGCGCGATTGCGTCCGTCCGATCGCGATTTACCAACCGCCGTGCAAGTGCCCGAAGTGATGTCCAATAACGGCTACGATCTTCCGGGCCAGCGGGCGGGCTTTCTCGGCGCCGAATTCGACCCGTTCGTCACCGGCGATCCAAGCGTCGCCGGCCGTAGCGCCCCGGAGTTGGCATTGGCCGCGGATATGACCGCGGAAAGACTGGTCGACCGGCGTGCCTTGCGCGCACTGCTCGATCGGCGCATGCCGGCTGTCGCGACCGATCCAGCGCTCGCCGATTTCGCGACGCACTACGAAAGAGCGATCGACCTCTTATCGACTTCGGCGACGCGCCGCGCGTTCGACCTTGAGCAAGAACCAGCCCGGGTGCGCGAGCGCTACGGCTTGCCCGATCGCGAGGATCGTTCGGTCGAGGCGCGCAAATTTGGCGGCCTGCCGCACCTCGGGCAGTGTATGTTGCTCGCGCGGCGTTTGATCGAGTCGGGCGTGCCGCTCGTGACGGTATGTACCGGTCGGCGCTTCGATCAGGCGTGGGACACCCATCGGCAACATTTTCCGCTGCTGAAAAAGTCTCTGCTGCCCTATGCCGATCGCGCGTTCGCCGCCCTGTTGGCCGATCTCGCCGAGCGAGGCTTGCTCGATAGCACGCTGGTCGTGGCGATGGGCGAGTTTGGCCGCACCCCGAAATTAGGCCAGATCACGAGTGGTGCCGGCGCCGATGCGCGCGGTCGCGACCATTGGCCGCACTGCTATACGGTGCTCATGGCAGGCGGCGGCATTCACGCCGGCGCCATCTACGGATCGTCCGATGCGCACGCGGCCTATCCACGATCCGACGCGGTGACGCCCGAGGATATCGCCGCGACGATTTATCAGGCGCTCGGCATTCCGCCCGAGACGCAACTCGTAGACCCATTGGGCCGTCCGCATGCCGTGGCGCTCGGTCGACCGATCAATGCCTTGTTTGGATAACGCAACGGAACTGCCAGAGTAAATTGCTTCAGGAGGTACGAATGAACTTCCGCTTTCTGGTCCGCGCCGGCCTGATCAGTGCGTTCGCCGTGCAAGCGCTCGTACCGGTCTCGCTGGTCGGCGCGGATGACCTGAAACCGCCCGTCAGCGCGCCCCGTGACGACAAACGCGACGCCGCATGGCCCGAGTTTCGCGGACCCGGCGGGCAAGGCCATTCGCCGGCCATTGGATTGCCAGTCACCTGGAGCGAGACCGAAAACATTGCTTGGAAAGCGTCGCTGCCCGGGCGCGGCTGGTCCTCACCCGTCATAAGCGGCGAGCAAATCTGGCTCACCGCCGCTGACGAGGATGGCAAGACGTTGCGAGCCCTGCGTCTCGACCGCGCAACCGGCGCGATCGATCGTGACGTTGTCGTGGCCAACCTGCCGAACAAGGGCCCCGCCCACGACAAGAACACACTTGCGTCGCCGACGCCGCTCCTCGAGGGGGATCGGGTCTATGTACACTTCGGACCGTATGCCACGGCTTGCCTGTCGGACGAGGGGAAGATCCTCTGGCAAACTGCTCTGCCCCATCAGCAAGCCTACGGCCCTTCGAGTTCCCCTGTGCTCTTCGACGATGTGCTTATCGTCCCCTGCCTGGGCACGGACACGCGCTACATGATCGCGCTCGACAAGCGGACCGGCGCGCCACGCTGGAAACAGGCCTTCGAAGGACGCAATGCCGAGTCAACCCCGCTGGTGATCAAAACCGACACGGGCGCCGAGCTCGTCAGCCACCAGGCCGATCGCATCGTGTCGCTCGATCCCACGACGGGTCAGGAACTGTGGTGGGTCGCGCAAGAGAACTTCGCGCAGATCCCGCGTCCCGTTGCCGGACTCGGCCTGGTTTTCATCGCCGGCGGTTACTTCAAACCTGAAGTTTGGGCGATCCGCCCGGGCGGGCGCGGCGACGTCGCCGACACGCATGTAGTCTGGCACAACGGCCAGGCGGCGCCCCACAGCGCTTCGCCCCTACTCGTCGATGACCTGCTGTACTACGTCAGCGATAACGGCGTCGCCAGTTGCGTCGACGCCCGGAGCGGCAAGCAGCAGTGGCGCGAACGACTGGGGGGCGATTTTTCCGCTTCGCCGATTTTCGCCGACGGACGCATCTACTTTCTGAATGAAATCGGCGCGACTTCGGTCATCGCGCCGGGGGCCAAATTCGAGCGGCTCGCCACGAATAACCTGCCGGGCCGCACGCTGGCTTCGCTCGCCGTGGCCGGTCGCGCAATCTACCTGCGCACCGACACCCACCTCTACCGGATCGAAAAGTCCGGCTGACTTTGCATCGGCTTGTTGCAACCTATTCTTCGCCGGCGGGCGTGCCATCGCGCCGTGCCATTTCGACGATCTTGCCGGTCGCTTTGTCGATCGTCACGGCCTCGATCGAGGCCAGGTTATCGCCTCCGCGGGCGCCGCCGACGAGCAAGCTGCGCGCCGTGCGGGATCAGACGATGCTCGATCCGCGGCTGGACAATTGCTCTCCCTCCGGGCGGCGGTCGGCGATCCGTCGTTGCCGGCGCAAAGAAACGGTAACTCGTTCGCTTGACGCGCCTACAAATGTAGATATAACGACAACTGTAGGCACAGACTCGAATGAGGTATCAAATGTCAAAGCTGGAACTGCCGCCCCTGTCCGACGCCCAGTTAGACATTGTCAATATTGTCTGGGATCACGGCACGGCGACCGTCGGTCAGATCTGGAAGGCCCTGGCCGAACGCCGGCCCATTTCCCGAAATACGGTCTCCACGATGGTGACGCGCCTCGAAGAAAAGGGATGGTTGCGTCATCGGGTTGTCGGAGGGACTTTTCTGTACTCCGCAACGCGTCCGCGGAAAAAGGTCTTGCCACAGATCATCCATCGGCTCGTAGACGCAGCGTTTCAGGGCTCGGCCGAAGGACTCGTGCTCACCCTATTGGAAGGCGGCCGTTTGTCAGCGGACGAAGTCGAACGCATCAAGGCGATGCTCGAAGCAGCGGAAACTGAGATGCGGGAGGAAAAGCAATGACCGCGCTCTTACGCATGTATCCTGGCGACGGCTGGCTGATTCTTGCCCTCAACACGCTGGTTCAAGTAACCGCGGTGATCCTCGCGGCTTGGCTCCTTGCGCGCGTCAGCGATCAAAGGAACGCGGCCTGGCGTCACAACATCTATTTCGTTGCGCTCCTCTGCGTGTTGGCCAGTCCGATATTAACGTGGGTCGTGCAAACCAGCGGCATTGCCCTTCTGACGTTGCGAACTCCTGCACCGGCGATGCATGTCCGGGGCTCATCGGACAGCGCACCGGAATCGTCCGCCCTGGCGATACCGACGCAGCAGCAGGTACGCGTGGCACCTCCTGTTGAATTGAAGGCCCAGAACCTCGAGCAGGTCGCACCAGTCGAGAGCCGGATCGCTGACTCATTTCCGGATAACCTCCGGGCGTGTGTGGGATTCGTTGTCTTGATCTGGCTAACTGGAATGGTTTTCCATTTGGCGCGCTGGTGTCATGGACTGTATTTGATTGCTGCTTTGCGGCGCGAAGTTCGTCCACTCGCCTGCGAATCGATGGCGCAAGTAATGCATCAGGTTCGCGAAGCCGTGGGAACTACCCGGCTCCCGCAGATGGCAACATCCGTCGGCTTGGACCGGCCGATGATGGTGGGATTGATTCGGCCGCTGGTGATTCTACCGGAAGATACGCTCCGCTCTCTTCCCAAGCCAGAACTGGCCGACATTCTTATCCACGAGTGTGCTCACGCGGTTTGCCTGCACCATGTCGTCGCCCTCCTTCAGCGCGTGGCAACGATCGTGTACTGGTTCCATCCGCTCGTGTACTTGATGAATCGAGAATTGGCTCGGGCGAGAGAGGAGCTATGCGACAACTACGTCCTCCGTTGTAGTAATGCGCCGCGATATGCGCGCACGCTATTGGACGTATCTCAGCTACTAGTGGACACGTCCCCGCAGCGCGCGGCGCTCGGTCTGTTTTCGTATCGCTGGAGCCTGGAAGATCGCGTTGCTGGCCTTCTAGACCGAAGGAGACGTATTACGATTCGCGCAAATCGTTGGTCTGCCGCCGCGGTCAGCACGACATTCCTGTTCCTTGCGATATTGATCGCCGGTACGTCAATTGTTCAAGCCGATCCACCAGTGAAGCCCGAACCCGAGCCGCGAACACCATCGGCACCAGTCCTGATATCGACGTTATCCGCCGGAGATCAACCACAAAGGGAGGCGAACAATGAGTATGCCGGAAACATCTACGCCGTGCGGTTCAGTCCGGATGGAAATACGCTAGCGGCCTCTTGGGGTGACGGAACGATCAAGCTGTGGGACGTGGCGTCACGCAAGAATACTGCGATATTCGTTTCGCCCAAGGCGCAGCCGAACGAAACGATCCTCATCAAGTCGTTCGCGTATAGCCCCGACGGCAAGACCGTCGCCTCGGGAAATAACGGCTCCATGACCGCCGGAATGATCCGGCTGTGGGACACGACCAACGGCCAGAACACGGCCAAGTATAACGGGCGCGACAAACCTTGGCTCGCCGGAATCGCGGGTATCTACTGCGTGGTCTTCAGCAACGATGGTAAGACCTTGGTGACTGGCAGTGAGGACAATGTCATCCGATTCTGGGATGCGGGCAGTGGCGCGGTTACAGCGACGCTCAAGGCCGATCCCAGCGACAGGATTTATGCCCTCGCGGTTAGCCCAGACGGGAAGACTCTTGCGTCAGGTAGCAGTCAGGGAACGATCAAGCTGTGGGATATAAACAGCCGTACGAACGCAGCGACTTTCAAGGCCGTTGGCAAGGGAAATAGCGTCTATTCAGTGGCCTTCAGCCCAGACGGGAAGACGTTAGGTGCCGGATGCTGGATGGAGGGGGGCGGCATGTTGTGGGACATCGCTAGCGGCACGAATACCGTGAAATTCAAGCCAGACCGTGCGGACTCTGCCGGAACCAATAACCCCAACGATATGACGTATAGTGTCGCCTTCAGCCCGGACGGCGGGGTTTTTGCGCAAGGCTGCCACAACGGAATCATCGTGTTGTGGGACGTGAAAAGTTCTAAGAAGATCGCAGTCCTCACTGGGCACTCCGCCTTGGTTCGTTCTCTCGCGTTCTCGCCCGATGGCCGCAGGCTGGCGTCGGCGAGCGACGACAGTAGCATCAAGCTGTGGAGTTTGTTCGCGAAAGGTGGACGAACCGAGGCGGAATAAAACCGTCGATGATCTAAAATACGAGTTGTCCGCAAAAGAACTGCAGGGAATCAGCCTGCCGAACCTAGTCACGATTGATGCTCGCGATCTTGCCGGTCGCTTTGTCGATCGTGACGGCCTCGATCGAGGCCAGGTTATCGCCGCCTCGTGCTCCGCCGACGAGTAACAATTGTGCACCGTGCGGGATCAGGCGGTGAACAATCCGCGGCTGGAGCTTCGTGACCAGGTCCCACTTTTTTCCCGCCGTGTCGAGCCGCAAGAGCGAACCATCGGCGACGCTGGCATACACACGACCGCCCAGCGTGCAGGCCGCCGGAGCGAAGCCGTTGTGATCCTGCCCCGGCAACTCGGCCACCGTCGACCATGTCTTCTGTGCGGGGTCGTAAACGTCGACGCGCCGCTCCGGCACATTATCCTCGTTGAAACCACCGATGACGAAGATCTTGCCGTCGTGCACGGTGACGATCAATGCGCGACGCTGGAATGGCTGATCGATCTCTTGCCATGTGGGCGCGTCGGCCTTCAGATCAAGCACCAACGCTTTGTCGAGCCAATCCTCTCCATCTTCGCCGCGCATATTCCAACCACCGATGACGTATAGCTTGCCGTCGACCACGGCCACATCGTGCGACGAACGCGGTACCGGCAAAGATGGCAGCGATTGCCACTTGCCCACGGCCGGATCGAAGCGCTCAACGTCCGCGATTGAGTAATTGTCCGTCGGATCGCCCGGCTTGTTGCGCGGCTGCATGCCACCAACGCGGTAGATCTTGCCATCCCAAGCAGCCAGGTTCATTCCTTGCAAGCCAGGACCGCTGGGCAATTCTTCCCACGTGCGACCGTCGGAAAGCTTCAATCGCGCGAAACGCTTCGACACGGCCTCGGTCGAATAGGTATGTACGCGGGCGATGTGACCGCCGTAGACATACAACCATCCGTCACTGCCGACGGCGCCAAAGCTCGAAGCCGCCACCGGCATATCGGCGTAGCCGTGCGCGGGATTCGCCTGACCGACATCGGCAACCAGCGTGGCGTAATGACGAGTGGACTGGTAAGGCTTGCCGTCGACTTCTCCCCCCTTCGGTTCGAAGTGGCGCGTCCAGGCCGCGTATCGTCCGGGAGCGGCAAACGTTTTTGTCTGTCCGTTCTCGCCCGTGGTGACCTTCGTGCGCTCGCCATCGGGGAGCACGAGATTCACTTCGGCTTGTGCCACAGGCTTGCCGCCGGCCACGACGCGAAAGGCGACTGCTCCCGCCGAGCCGACGGGTACGAGTTCCACGGGCACCCGATCGCCCAGGCCGACGCGAGCATCGAACGCATCGCCGACGATCGCCTTCGGATGGTAGACCAGTCGAAATGCCGGCCCTTCGCCGCGTTGCATAAGGCCCAAATCGGCCGTGCCATAGACGACGCGCAGTCCTTCGCCGGGTAACTCGATCGCGGCCGTATCGTCGGCTGTCTTGCTTAGCGTTAGTTCCGTTTCCTTGCCGGCCGCATCGCGCACCTTCAATCGAGGCTTGCCCGCCAGCACCATTTCGATCTCGGCGTCGGGCTCTAGATCTTCGCTCAGTACGACGGCGGCTTTGGTCCCGGAAGAATCCGGCACGAGGAACACGAAATGCGCTCGCGCGACGCACGTCGTGCCAAGTACCAGGACACACCACACTGCACCGGTCGAAACGATTGACGCTTTACGTTGTGGCAGCACGATCGTCTTCCTCGCGGCACACGGCCGCATTAATGATTAAAACTTCGCACGCATCCTGTTGCGTGGTGTCAGATCCTCAGGCACGCACCGCTTTCCGGCCGCGTGCGAATGACTCGTAACTTCCCGTTTCGTTGCCTGTGTTTCGTTGCAAAGCACGGACCGCACGATTCTCTTGGAATAAAAAGTCGTGCCGGGCTGGCCCCTAACGTTGATCTGCCAGCCCGGGCACGACGTGATGGCAGAACGTCGCCTCCGCGGCGTCCGCCATCGGCCGTATGCAAGTTGGGCATTTCATCCTTGGTCTGTCCCGTAAATCCTGCGGAGATCGACTACGAACGTGCACCGCCACGACGACGTGTTTTACCCCACAGCACCGCTGCCGCGGCCATGAGTCCGAGCACGATCGTCGACGGCTCAGGCACTGAGTGCGTGTCGACCGACACGGCCTGGATGGCCGCCGACGTGACGCCCCAGCCCCAGCTCAAAGTCAAGTTTGCGGTATCCTGCGGCAAGGTGAACAACCACAGGTTGTCGACGGTGTACGCCGTGCCGAAGCCGTTGTTGGATCCGCCATCATTGTAGGCCTCGAAGCTCACGAACGACGGCAATGTGCTCACCAAGATCGAATGGGCATTGCCCAGCGGGTCGGTGTAGGAGGCCGTGAGGTCGCTCGCGTCGATCAGACTGCCGAACGATTGCACTTCGACTTGTACCTTCAACTGATTGCCGCTGATGTCGTAGCCCGGAATGGTTACGACAGGGTTGAGCACGCCGCTGAACGAATAGATATCGGTGCCCGCTGGAAACGCACCATCGGCCGGGTAGCCGTCGTCATAAAACACGGGCTGCGTACTGCCGCCGGCGTTGGGATTGACCAACGTTGGGGCCGTCTGGGGGCTGGCCGACGTAGGCACTCCGGCCGAGGCCAGGGCATTCCACTCCTGATAGGTCGTTGCGGCCGCCGAGGCCGCCGCATTATTCGCGGGACGCCCCCAAGCCGGCAGAACCGGCGTGTGCAGCGCCCCTGCTTGAGCCGTTTGGCTCGTGGTTAGAAATGTTCCGAAAAGCGACACGACGCACAATACCTTCGACGCAAACACTCGCTTCATGACTTAGCTGTCCTTCCAAGTAGCAATTGATTTGATCGCTAGCCAAATAACACACACAACACAGGCACTACGTGCTTTGCATTAGCGTTACTCCCCGCTTGTCGTTAGAGACACCACATTCCGGACTTCAGACCGGTCGAGTGGCTAGCGGGCAAAGGCTGGCGAGCTGCTCGGAAGAACACGTTTTTGTTGGCCGCGGGTTGATCTCGCACGGGCCGAACACGGCGCGAAAATATCGCCGTGGTTCGCAGCAGGAACTAAGCGAGCCGAAGACTCACCCACCCGCGCCCGGCGATCTAAACCAATCGCGCTATTCATGCCCCGCGGAGGATCCCTGGGACCACCGCATGGAGAGAGGCGGGCGGGCGAAAAATAGCTGGCGGGCCGCTCTGAGGCTGGACACAGATCGTTATTGATACTGCGTCTCAGATGGTCGCGATTGTAGGCGAACCAAGATTGTTGTCAAGCGATTTTCCACCAATCCAGCCGGCATAGTCCGTGAATCGATGGGCGGAATTCCACCTTTCTTGTTCGAGATTCTTGACGAAGCGGCCGATCCGAGTATCATCAACGGACCGGATTGAGACACAGTCTCAATAGCTAGCCCGCCCTTCGCTCGCACGCCATGTTCCGGAATCGTCTCTTCGAGCCGGCGGCTCCTTGGTGCCCACTCCTGCTGTGCAGACCGCACCAGGCATCAGTCCGCGTGTTGCCGGCCCGCACAAATGGCAGTCCTTCGACGACATCGAGGGGAGAAGATTCATGTCCGAGCGCGACGGAAGTTCGCGAGGTCCAAGGCGGCAGGCCTTCACGCTTGTCGAGCTGTTGGTCGTGATCGCCATCATCGGCATCCTGGTGGCGATTCTGCTGCCAGCCGTGCAATCGGCGCGCGAAGCTGCGCGCCGCTCGCAATGCGTCAACAATCTCAAACAAATCGGCCTCGCCGTGCACATGTTCGACCAGGCCAAGGGGCATTTCCCGGTCACTTGCTATGTCGAGGGCGTGAGCGTGCTTGCACTTCCGAACCTGGATGGGCAGGGGGCAAGCGCTTTCGTGCAGCTACTGCCCTACCTCGAGCAGACGGCACGCTTCGCGCCATACGACTTCACAAAGCCACCCTCTTACGCGAACAACGCTGCACTGATCAATGTTCCGCTCCCGGTCTTCACCTGCCCGACGATGATCGTGCCTCCCGATTCCGAAGGTTTTTTCCCCGGCTGGGGCAGCTACGCCGTGTGTACCGGCAGCGCCTTTGGGCATTTCGCCAACGAAACGGACCCCGAGTATGACAACGGCGCGATCGTGGACATGGGCCGGCAATCCACGTCGCTGCAGATCGTTGTCAGCCAGGATGGCAGCACTCACACGTTTCTGGCGGGCGAGTTGAACTTTGGGATCACGAATTTCCCCTACGGCGGAGCCAACGCCTGGGGCAGCGGCTATCCGTTTTCGAGCACCGCGACAACAAGTGGCGTCTTTGACGCCGACCACATCGTCGCGCCCGGCACGTTCTACGAGTTGAACACGTTCCGCAGCGATCACATTGGCGGAGTAAACATGCTGATGGTCGATGGCTCGGTGCATTTCGTGCAGAAGTACACCTTTCCCGACACGCTGAATTACCTGGCAAAGCGGAATGATGGGCAAGCGGTCGCAGAATTTTAACCAAGCGAGGTGCGTGCGACGCGCGATGTTGGCGTGCCTGACGGTGACGATCGCGTGCGTGCCCGGCTGCGCGCCCGCGCCGGCCGGGGTCGAAGGGCGCGTAACGATTGACGGCAAACCAGTCAACGAGGCAGCCATCATGTTCGTTCCTCTCGACCGTGGCCGCGCCAAGACCGGCGCGGCGATCGTCGACGGTCAATACGTGCTGCCCGCCCAGGAGGGGCTCTTACCGGGTGAATATCGCGTTGAAGTGATCGACAACCCGCCGCTCCACCCTCGGCGGGGCACCTCGTCGAAAGGGGCGCCCCGACGCGTATTGCCACCGGAGTTTTCGCACAACTCGACACTGCGTTTCGTCGTGCCGCCCGCCGACGGCGGTACCCCACCGTATCAGGCAAGCTTTGAACTGAAGTCCAAATCCCCGGCCCGTGCCCCTTGAGTCCGCAACCCGTTCCTTATTCGGTGACAACCATGATCGACAACGACGTTCTCGACTCGCCAACGTCTCCTCCCTTGGGCAGCCATTCGGACAGTGCCACGCGCGCCGCGGTTGATGCACCGACCCCACGTCGGATTGGCAGACACTCGCGGCCAAGTGGCCCTGTTTTCGCTTCGCGATCCGTCAGGTACTTCATGATGACCGATTCTCAACAGAACACCCCGCCTCCGTCGCCCGCGCACCCCGCCATGCCGCGCGAAATCAACTCCACGGACCTGATGAAAGGCGACCGGGAGATCGTCATTCGGCACGGCACCGAGCTGTACCGACTGAACATTACGCGCAGCGGCAAGTTGATTCTGCGAAAGTAGGCCGCGCGACCTGCGGCATCGCATGATCTTCACGAGCTCGGCCACCACTAGGCCCTGAGCTTCGGCGTGGCCGCGAGTGGGCGCAAATCGCAAGACTTCTTCGCTAGCCTCTTTTCGACGCTATATGCACGTCGAAATCGACGCTTCCTTCCTCGCCTGTTGGCCGGCGCCAAGCGGTCAAGCCAGGTCATCGCCCGGCTTTATCCCCTGCCGCGGCTATCACCCACCGCCGATATCATTGCGCGGCCGCCTGCACTATGATCGGTGCGCCGGATGAATCCCCGGCGGCCACTCGTTCGTACTACTCGGGCAGATTCCAGTCCTAAGCCATCGCGCTGTCGACGCCTCTCACTCGTGGAGCACATAACCATGACCCCCTTCCGCCTGGCACGCGTCTCGATCCGATTGCTCGCCGCGTTGGCCATGTTTCACGGCGCCGCTAGGGGCGACACGATCACGGTTCTCACGCCCGGCGGCACGGCAGCGTTGAAGCAAGCGCAAGTGATGGATGGCGACCTTTGGGTAACGCCCGAGGAACTGAAGCAGGCAATTCGTTTCGAGCTGAAGCCGGAAGGCGCTTGCTGCGGCGGCGTCTGCATTCCTATCGATCGTAGCCCGGCGGCGGGCTTCGTCCGCCAGGCCGATGGTACAACGCTGTTTAACCTTTCCAAGCTCGCCCGCACGCTGCGCGAACCGGTTGTCGCCGAGACCGAGCAGGGCGTGTTCAGCTTTGGCGAAGTTCCCGCCGTGCGCGCCGCGGATGCCGCCAGCGGCGCGGCTCCGGATTTCGCCCTGCCCGACCGCTCGGGCAAGATCGTGCATCTGTCCGATTCTCGGGGCAAGAAGGTATTCCTCGTGACCTGGGCTTCCTGGTGCGGCTGCAAGCTCGACCTGGCCGGTTGGCAAACACTGTATGAAGAGCTGCGTGACAAGAATTTTCACATCATCGCCGTCGCCGAGGACACCGCCGGCGAGGCCGCGGCAGGCGAGTGGTACGACAAAGCGAAGGCCACCTACACGACGCTCATCGATCGCGATCATGTCGTCAGCTCGCTTTATCATATGGTGAACGTGCCGACGGGCGTCTGGATCGACGAGCAGGGACAGATTGTACGTCCGGGCGAGGTTGCCTATTCACGCGACGTGGCGCTTATGTCCATCAAGGTAAACGGTTCGGACTACGTAGCGGGTCTGCGCGATTGGGTCGCCCACGGCGCGAAGAGCAAATATGTGCTACAGCCCGAGCAGATGCGCGAAAAGCTCGCGGGGCGATCGGCCGACGAGACGCTCGCCGACGCCCACTTCAAGCTGGCCACCTATTTTCAAGAGCACGACGAGCCGGCCCTCGCCGACAAACATTTCAAAGAGGCACAGCAGCTCAATCCCGACAGTTGGAATTATCACCGCCAGCAGTGGTCGTACACGCCCAAAGAAGCACTCGGCAATTGGCTGACCAAGGTCCGCGGACTGGGCGACAAGCCGTACTACGCGCCGCTCGCGCTACCGGCCAAAGATTGACCACCGAGCAACCGCGCCTATCGGTAGGCAGCCGCGCACCATCCCGGTACAATCCTGCAAGCCAGGCGCGGCGAGAGCCGCGTTACGTTCGGGGGTAATCGCAACTTGGAAGGCTAGCCCGCCAGCCTTCCAACGGGAAAGCGTGGTTCCATGCGCCGCCGTCTTCCGCGGCCGTACTCCGGCTTGCTCTTTGCGCTCATCGCCTTCTTCCTGCTCGCGGCAACGCACATACAAGCTGCCGGGACGCTCACGCTCGGCCCCGACGACGGGATCGCGCTCGATCAGCCGCGCGTGAGCGTGGCGGTCGTCGATCCCACGACGCAGCAGAACCTCGGGCCTGAGTTCTCGAACAGTTTTCTGCTCGATACGGGCGCCAACGATATCCTCATCGGCGGAAATGCCTACGGCGAGTTGCAGTCGTCCAATTACCAGACCGTCGGCCAGTTCGACGACGTCGGCATCGGCGGCACCGCCACGATGGACGTCTCGAAGCCCTACGAATTCAACTTCGCCGGCGACGACGGCGTGCCGATCGCCTTGCCCAACACGCAGCTTTTGTCGAATCCGGACGCCGATCTCGGTTTCGACGGGGTGGTGGGCACTCCGGCCATGATGGGTCGCACCATCGATATCGATATGTCGGGTTGGTCGGGCGGAAATTTCGACACGCTGAAGACCAGCTTTCTGAACACGGCCCCGCCGGTGGCAGCGGCCCAGTATCACGTACCCCTGACGTTACAGAGTTTCCCGCCCACCCCGACGCATCCGGGCGGCCCGGTGCCGACAACCGCGCCACTGTCCACAGCGCCGGTCGTGGTCGCCAATGGCGGTCACACGCTGAACGCGCAATTCATCGTCGATACCGGCGCACAGATTTCGATTATTTCGACGGCCACCGCCGCGGCCCTGGGCATCGATCCGTCGAAAGCGACGGATTCACTCGACCTCAGCGGCATCGCTGGCACGGTCACGGTACCGGTGGTCGACGTGGCATCATTGGCCGTGAAGACGACCGAAGGAGTAAATCTCACGTGGACCGATTTGCAGGTCGGCGTTTATGACATCGACCCTAGCATCGCCGGCATCTTCGGCATGGATTTTCTGACCAGCGGCTGGCTGGGTACGCTCTTGGGCGGACCTGACGGATATTTGAACCACGCCTATTTCGACTTTCGCAACCCGGCCAGCGGCACCGCCACGATGGTCTTGGACGTGAATCCCGCGCTCAATCACGTTTCGCTGACCGGAGACCTGAACCACGACAACATCGTCAACTCGCAGGACCTGGCGCTCGTCACGAGCAACTGGCTGGCTAGCGGCACCGGCGTAACGGGCGATGTGAACGGAGACGGCATCGTTAACGCCCAGGACCTGGCACTGATCTCGTCGAACTGGCTACAGGGGACGAGCGCCAATGCGGCGGCCGTCCCGGAGCCGTCAGCAAGTTGTCTGATCTTGCTGGCCGCGATTGGGCTCGGTGCGCGCCTGCTTAATCACGTGCGTCGCGGCCAACTCAGTTCACCACCCGCTCCATCCCAAAGGCCAACTGCAGTTGCGGGTCGTTGGTCGAGTCTGGGTTCAGTTCCTTGAAGAGCATGCTGGGCTGGATGTCGTGGTTGTGCTGATATTTGTCGCTGTCGTATTCCGTGTAGCTGCCGGCGATCTGGTGGTAGAAGATCTGGCAAATCGGCACGCCGGGGTAGACACGCACCGGCTGCACGGCAAACATCTCCAACGTCCAAAAGCCACAAAAACCGACGTCGCCGAAGCCGGCCGTGACGTGTACGAACAGTCCTAGCCGGCCGATCGACGAACGCCCTTCGATCATCGGCACCAGGTTGTGCGTTTCGGTTCGCTCGACGGTTCGCCCCAGATAAAGCTGGTGCGGATTCAGGACGAGCCCTTGCGGCGGAATCGTGATCCGGCGCACGCGGTTCGGCTTGAGCATGTCGAGCACGACTTCTTCGTAAACCAGCAGCTCGTCGTGCAGCGACAAGTTGTAGCTGTTCGGGTTGAGCCGCGCGGGATCGAACGGATCGATCACGATATTGCTGCCAAGCTGCTCGCGGATTTCATTGCCGGAGAGAATCATTCGTGGTCGCTCGCTTTCCTGGCCGCGTGAAGTTTAAGTCCCGAACCGCTGCCACTCCCTGTTCGTTGTCGGTCCCGCTCTCTTCTCTTCTGTAGCCGGGCTCTACGAGCCCTGTGTTCCACCCTCGGTCATCTATCGGAGCCGCGGCTCACAGAGCCCGGCTACCGTTGTTCACATTGCCTTAACCGCTTTCCGCGGTTGACGCCCCGCCTTTTTCGTTTTCGCGGTGAATTTCGGAGCCGAAGCTACCTTCGTCCCGCCCTTCGCTACCGCCTTCTTCTGCTTCTCGCCGCCAGGCTTGGGAACCTTCGCAGCCCCTTTTTTCGAAGTCGCACGCTCCTCGACGCCGATGCGCGGACAGATATCCGCGAGCGCACACGTTTCGCACTGCGGTGATCGCGCCATGCAGACGCGCCGGCCGTGCTGGATCATGCGGTGGCTGAAGGCGATCCATTCCTTGGCCGGCAGCTCGCGCATCAGGTCCTGCTCGATTTTGATCGGGTCTTTGCTCTCGGTCAGTCCCATCCGGTTGCTCAACCGCGAGACGTGCGTGTCGACCACCACGCCCGAGGGGATACCGAAGGCGGTCCCCAGCACGACATTGGCCGTTTTGCGACCGACGCCCGGCAAGACGACCAGGCTTTCCATGTCGCGCGGTACTTCGCCGCCGTGCTTGTCGACGAGTTGTTGGCAGCAGGCCTTGATGTTCTTGGCCTTGTTGCGGAAGAAGCCGGTGGTCTTCACGCCCTTTTCCAATTGGGGCAAGGGGGCCCGCGCGAAATCTTCGGCCGAGCGATATTTCTGGAACAATTCCTTGGTGACGATATTCACCCGGGCATCGGTGCATTGCGCCGAGAGAATCGTGGCGATCAAGAGTTCGAGAGGAGACTCATGGACCAGCGCGCACTCCGCATCGGGATAGAGCTGCGCCAGCTTGCGCGCCACGCGCATCGCATGGGTCCGGGCTGTATCGGTACTTGCCATGCGTGCCAAGACGGGACCGGCCGACAAAGCAATCGGCCGATTGTCACCCCGTTTCCCGTGATCTTTCCCGCGAACAGAAACTCGACGCGCCGGCACTGATTTTTGAAGCCACGGCAAATCCTGTCAAGCAGTTGAGCGCCGCGCGACCAGATCGTCCGACCAAAGCAATAAATCTACGCCGCGGCGCACCTCATAGTCGTGCGTCTTTACCGCCGCTATAATCGCAGTTGATCCCGCGAAACTCGCGGCATTTCCATCTTCGCGAAGGCAGTTCCGTCATGGCGACGGCCGAATACGACCCGCTCTATCTGCGCGGCATCGAGCTGTTTAACGATTGCGAGTTTTTTGAAAGTCACGAAGCCTGGGAAGAATTGTGGGCCGAATACCAGGGCCCGTCGCGCAAATTCTATCAAGGCCTGATCCAGGCGGCCGTGGCTCTGCACCATTTTGGTAACGGCAACATTCGCGGCGCGAAAAAGCTGTACTACACCAGTCTCGGCTATCTCGAGCCCTACCGTCCGCGGCACGAAGGAATCGACCTGGATAAGTTCTTTGCGCAAATGCAAAGTTGCTTTGCCGACATCATCAACAGCGAAGAGGCCTTTCCCCAGGTGGAAATCGTGCCGGACGAGATCCCCGAGATCCATTTGGACCCGGCACCCGCGCCGTGACAAAGCTAAGCTTTCCTAGCGGGGTTGCGCGCTTATGGGGATTGCGCTTACTTGGAATTGGGGCTTTTGACCGGCGCACGGCCGCGAATTACGCGCTCGATGAATTAATCATGCCTCCGCTTGAGAACCTGAAGTTCGACTCCGGCTCCTTTTCGGGCGTGGCGCGGTTGTTTCCGCTCCCCAATCTGGTGATGTTCCCGCACGTGCTGCAGCCGCTGCACATTTTCGAGCCGCGCTATTGCGACCTGCTCGAAGCGGCGCTGGCCGACGACCGCCTGATCGCGATGGCCGTGCTCGCGCCAGGTTGGGAAAAGAACTACGAAGGCCGGCCGCCGATCCATCCCGTGGCCTGCCTGGGGCAGATCGCGACGCACGTGCGATTGCCCGACGGACGCCATAACCTGCTCTTGGCCGGCCTGGCCCGCGTGCAATTGGGAACAGAGTTGCCTGCCACGACATCCTATCG
Organism: Pirellulales bacterium; assembly: GCA_035546535.1. Taxonomy (NCBI): domain Bacteria; kingdom Pseudomonadati; phylum Planctomycetota; class Planctomycetia; order Pirellulales; species Pirellulales bacterium. Next base: position 37,110 of record DASZWQ010000148.1, read on the forward strand.
CAGCGCACCGGCCAGGCTGCTCGACGACGAACACCCGCCCGCCCCCGCGGCGGCCGTAGAATCGCTACGGCAGAAACTGCTCGCACAGTTCCGCACCAGGTTGCCCGACAACAAAGAAGCCCAGGGACCGCTCGCGCAGCTCATGCACAGCGGCATCGACCTGGGCGTGCTGACCGACATCATTGCCTACACCCTCGACATGGATCTGGACTCGAAGGTCGAGCTATTGACCGAGCGTAACGTCCACGCCCGCGCCGAACGCTTGCTCGGACTCTTGTCCGGCGGTCGGTCGGCATCGCGCGCAGGGTTCCCACCGGAATTCAGCGCGAATTGATTAGGCCGCCGTGGCAGATGGTCTCTGGACCATGCTTACTTCCGGCGCGATGGCCACCGGCACAAAAGGCCGTCCGTTACGAGGAACGTCAGAACATCCACTACGAGCCAACACGCGCGAATGACGCGAGATCGCGGCGGATTCTTGGGACGCTCAAACATGCTCGGATTCTACCGCGCGGACGCATCGCGGCCTCCGGCGGTTTCGTAGTCAGAAAGGGAACCACTATCGACCTCTGTGTACCGCGAAAACGACAGGCCCGCCGTGACTAGAGAACCCAATGCTTTCCCAGATAGCGACTTGCGTAATTGCGAGGCCGCCGTGGCCGCTTGACCCCCCCACCGCGCCACCCTAATATCCAGTGACGAGGGAAGAATGCCACGATGTCATCTCTCCCCAGGCTGCTAGCCCAGTGGAATGTGCTTTATGGCGGATGCGACCGACGCGGTTTACGAATCCCTGACCGCCGAACTTGATGAAGGCTCGCCGGTGACCGGCGGGGCCGCTGGCCAGGTTGATCAGGCCCGCATTCGCCGTGCCGTGCGCGAGATTCTGGCGGCCGTGGGCGAAGACCCCGATCGCGAGGGGCTGCGCGAAACGCCGGCCCGCGTTGCCCGCATGTATGCCGAACTCTTCAGCGGCCTCCACGACGACGGCCGGCAGCACCTGAAGAAGTTTTTCACGGAAAAATACGACGAAGTCGTGCTGGTCAAGGACATCAGCTTCAATAGCATGTGCGAGCACCACATGCTGCCGTTCATGGGCAAGGCCCACGTCGGCTATTTGCCCAACGGCCGCGTGGTAGGTCTGAGCAAGATCGCCCGCGTGATCGAGGTCGTGTCGCGCCGCCCGCAAGTGCAGGAGCGTATGACCGAGACGATCGCCGACCTGTTGGTCGAAGAATTGCAGGCCAAGGGCGTGGCGGTCGTCATCGAGGCTTCGCACTCTTGCATGACGATCCGCGGCATCCGGAAGCCGGGCAGCATCTGCGTCACGTCGGCCATGCGCGGCGTGTTCCGCTCGAACCTCTCGAGCCGCTCGGAAATCATGAACCTGATCTACGGCGATCGCCGATAACGCGCGCGGGTGTCACCGACCGAGGGTGCCGCTGGTGGCTTGCCCACCAGTGTGAACAAACCGCTTCGAAACGCCGAGCAATTGCGACACCTGACACGTGGCCATTCTCATTCAATTCGTGTTGCGTCTGGCCTTTGGAATGGCCGCCGCGATGACGCTCGTTCCGCCGCGCCAGGTGACGAGCGGCTATTACCGCAATAATCTGTACGTTCTCTTGGGTTTAAATGCGCTCGCGGCGCTAGCGATCGGCAGCAGTCAGAGTGCGCTTGGCTCCCCCTGGCCCGCGATCATTGCCGCCGTGCTCAGCTACGTGGGCGCCGTCGCCTGGCTGTATGAGCACTCGCGACTGGGACTGGCATTGCTGACCGCCATCGCGGCAACCGACCTGGCCGCGGCCTGGCTGGCGATTCCCGCGACCGAATCGATGAACGCGCGCCTGCTTGTAGGGCTCGATCCGGCCACGGGGGGGCTTGTGCTCGGCACCACGATGGCGGCCATGCTGTTGGGACACTGGTATCTCAACGCACCTGGCATGCCGCTAGCGCCCTTGGTGCGATTGATCGGATTGTTGTCGATCGCTGTCCTCCTTCGAGCTTTGGTCTGCGCGGCGGGACTGGGGCTCGAAATCGACACCGCGGGGTGGCCTGACGTGAGCGAGGCGCTGTTTCTCGGCATGCGCTGGTTGGGCGGACTGGTCGGCACCGCGATCCTGGCCTGGATGGCCTGGCAAACGCTCAAAGTCCCCAATACGCAGAGCGCCACGGGCATACTGTACGTCGCCGTGATCACGACCTTCCTCGGCGAGCTGGCCTCCGGCCTACTGTCGGCCCAGGCGGCCTATCCTTTATGATAGAGGTTTGATCCGCTGGGCGGATTGAGCCCTTTGCGTCTCCAGCAACCGACTATGAACGTCACGTTCGCCTGCCCTCATTGTGAGCAAACGGCCCAAGTTCCGATCGCCAGCGATGCGCCGGGAGTTTCTTGCACGCATTGCCACGCCGCACTGCCGACGCCGGCGGGTGCGTGGGACGGCCAGGAGCTGGCCCGGTGCCTGATCTGTGGCAGCCGCGACCTGTTCGTACGAAAGGATTTTCCGCACCGGCTCGGCCTGGCGATCGTCGTGGGCGGTTTTACCTTGAGCTGCATCACCTGGTACTTCTACTGGATGTACCTGACGTTCGCGGTGCTCTTCGCAACGGCGCTGGCGGATATGATGCTATTTTTTATCGTGGGAGAGAGCCTGACCTGCTACCGCTGCCGGGCCGAATATCGGCAATTGCCATCGATGACCGAGCACGGTCCCTTCAGCCTGGAAACGCACGAACGCTACCGGCAGCAGGCGGCGCGATTGGGAAGCGCCACCTCGGTCACGGCGGACGCGTCCCGCGAAGTTACGGCCAGGCATGACCGTGCGACCGAATAACGCGCGGTCTGTGCGCCGTGCGGCCCGGCGCTCCGCCCAATTAAGACCGGTCGACAACGCGTTAGCCCAGAGTAGCTTCGTCGTTCCGGCTCAAAGCCTGTCCAGCATCAACGCCTGACGCGACGCCCGCCGTCGCCAACCGCTCCCCATGGACGAACAGCGCAGCAGAATCCAGGAAGACCTTCGCGGGCTGGTCGCCGGAGAAGTGCGCTGCGACGACGTATTCCTGCAGCTCTACGCGAGCGACGCCAGCCTGTATCAGATCAAGCCACTGGGCATAATCCGCCCGCGCAGTATGGCTGACGTCGCCGCGACGCTACGCTACGCGCGCGAGAACTCGATTCCGATTCACGCGCGCGGCGCTGGCACCGGCCTGGCAGGCGAGTCGCTTGGGCCCGGCCTCGTGCTCGATTTCTCCAAGAACTTTCGCCGTGTGCTGGCCATGGGGGACGATTGGGTGCGTGTCCAGCCCGGCGTGGTGCTCGAACGTCTGAACGAAGAGCTGCGGCCGAGCGGCCGCCACTTCGGCCCCGATCCTGCCATGAGCCACGTCACCACGATGGGCAGCGTCGTGGCGATCGACGCGTCGGGTGCGCATTGGCTCAAGTACGGCTCGGCGCGCGACAATATCGAGCAACTCCGCATCATCCTGGCCGACGGCACCGAGATGAACGTCGGCCGCGAGCCGTTGGTGAATGGCGCCTGCGACGATCCCGACCCTTTAAAACGCGAGCTGGTGAATCAACTCGCGAGTCTACTTTCGCAAAACGCCGAGCTGATCAAGTCACACCAGCCGCGCAGCCTGGTCAACCGGTGCGGCTACGAGTTGGCCGGCGTACTGGAAGACGGGTATCTCGATTTCCCCCGGCTACTGGCCGGCTCGGAGGGGACGCTCGCCCTATTCTCCGAAATCACCGTCCGCACTCATCCGCGGCCCAAGCACGTCGGCACGGTCCTGTTCTTTTTCGATCTTATGGAAAAAGCGGCGCGCGCGGTCGAAGAGATCATGGCAGCCCACCCCAGCGCGTGCGACGTGATGGACCGTCGCCATCTGAGCCTGGCGCGCGAGACCGATCCGCGCTATGCCGCGCTCATTCCGGCCGAGGCAGAAGCCTTGCTCCTCGTGGAGTTGGATGGCCCTGACGCTCAGGAGCTGCGCGAGCGCATGCGGCAAGTGGTCGACCGCGTGCGCAAGCGCAAGCGTTTGGCCTTCGACTCGCGCTCAGCCACTGGCCTCGGCGACATGGAGCTGTCGTGGCGGTTGGCGCAAAAAGTCGTGCCGACGCTGTACCGTCTGAAGGGCTCGACGCAAGCGCTGCCATTCATCGAAGACATTGCGATTCCGCCGGCAGCCCTGGCCCTGTTCCTGGTCGAGATGCAAAACGTGTTGAAGCGGCACCAGGTCACGGCGTCGCTTTTCGGACATGCCGGGCATGGACAGTTGCACATTCGGCCGTTCCTCGATCCTAACCACCCGGAGCACGTCAAGACGATGGCGGCCCTGGCCAACGATCTGTATGAAGCCGTATTTCAGGTCGGCGGCACCATCAGCGGCGAGCACGGCGACGGGCTGAGCCGCACGCAGTTCGTCCAGCGTCAGTACGGCGAACTTTACCCGGTGCTGCGCGAGGTGAAACGAATCTTCGACCCGCAGAACGTGCTGAACCCGGGTAAGGTCATTGGCGACGATCCCGACCTGATGACGCGCAATCTGCGGCCGACCGTGCTTTCGGCTCCGCCGCCGGCCCCGGCGGAAGCACCTCCCGAGGATGCTACCAAGCAACTGGTCGAATTGGAACTCAACTGGACGCGCGCCGAGTTGGCGGAAGTGACCACAAGCTGCAACGGTTGCGGCGCCTGCCGCGCGCAGGATCCCACGGTGCGCATGTGCCCGATCTTCCGCTTCGCCCCCAGTGAAGAAGCTTCGCCGCGGGCCAAGGCAAACTTGATGCGGGCCGTGCTGTCAGGCCAGATGCATCCGCAAGCGCTGGCGTCCGACTCGTTCAAGAGCGTGGCCGACTTGTGCGTCAACTGCCAGATGTGCCGGCTGGAGTGCCCGGCCGGCGTCGACATTCCCAAGCTAATGATCGAGGCCAAGGCTAATTACGTGGCCACCAACGGCCTGCGGATCGACGATTGGATCATGACGAGGCTCGAAACCGTGGGTGCGGTCGGCGGCCTGCTGAGCCCGTTTACGAATTGGATCATCCGCAACCGGCAAGCGCGGTGGGTCGTGGAAAAAGTATTTGGCATCGCCCAGCGCCGCAAACTGCCGCGGTTCAACTCTCGCAGTTTCTTGCGCCGTGCGGCCCGGCGGCGTCTGACGCAGCCTACTCGCCGCAGTGGCCGCAAGGTCCTGTATTTCGTCGACGTCTATGCCAACTACCACGACCCGCAACTGGCCGAAGCGCTGGTCGCGGTGATGGAACACAATGGCGTGCCTGTTTTTGCCCATCCCGACCAGCGAGCCAGCGGCATGGCGCTGGTCTCGCGCGGGGCGATCGACGCGGCGCGGACCATCGCCACGGCTAACGTGCGCATCCTGGCCGAGGCGATTCGGCAGGGCTATACGATCGTCACCGCCGAACCGTCGGCCGCGCTGTGCCTGACGCGCGAGTATCCGCTTCTGCTCGACGACGAAGAGACGCGCCTGGTGGCGGCCAATACGTTCGAGGCCTGCCATTATCTCTGGCAGATGCACCAGACGGGCCATTTGCAGCTCGACTTCCGGCCCGTTAATGCCACCGTCGGCTATCACCAGCCGTGCCACTTGAAGGCCCTGCAGATCGGTTCGCCGGGCGAAAGCCTGCTGCGGTTGATTCCCGGCCTCTCCGTCGAGCGCAACGAGCGCGGTTGCTCCGGCATGGCGGGCACTTACGGACTGTCGCGCAAGAATTACCGAAACAGCCTGCGCGCCGGCTGGGGTCTGATTTCGGCGATGCGCTCCGGCAATTTTCAGGCCGGCACTACCGAGTGCAGCGCGTGTAAAATGCAGATGGAGCAAGGCACCTCGAAGCCCACGATCCATCCGCTCAAGCTCTTGGCGCTGGCCTATGGGGTCATGCCCGACGTAGCTACCCTGTTGACGGCGCGCAGTGAGGAGTTAGTAGTCACATGATGGTGCGGGTGAAACTATTCGCCGCCGCGCGCGAGCTGGCCGGGCAAGATGCGCTTGATGTGACGCTCCCGGCCGGCGCGACGATTGCCCAATTGCGTCAGGCGATCGTCGCGCAGGCGTCGTCGCTCGAAGGGCTGTCGCGTCATGTGTGGTTTGCCATCGGCACCGACTACGCCGACGATGCGCAGCCGCTCGTCGATGGGCTGGAGGTCGCGTGCATTCCACCGGTGAGCGGAGGATAACCGGTGGTGGAGCTCACCCAATCACCGATCGACACCACGGCGCTGCTCGCACGAGTGAGCTCGACAGCCGCTGGCGCCGTGGTCCTGTTCGTCGGTACCACGCGCGAGTTCACGGCCGACCGCCGCACCGCGTCGCTCGACTACGAATGCTTGCCCGAAATGGCCCGGCAGAAGCTGGCCGAGCTCGAAACCGAAGCGCGGGAACGCTGGCCGCTTGTCGAATGCGCGATCGTCCACCGTCTGGGCCACGTTGAGCTGGGCGAAGCCAGTGTGGCCATCGCCGTCAGCTCACCCCATCGCGACGCCGCGTTTGCGGCCGGCAAATGGCTCATCGACACGTTGAAAGTCGTGGTGCCGATCTGGAAGAAGGAAAACTGGGCCGACGGCACCAGCGAATGGGTACATCCCGGCTTTACACCGGGCCGCGAGCCCGAGCCGCACGACCCACGCCCCTGATAGCAGCCGTTGCAATCAAGGGCCCACTGCGCGATGATTGACTCTATGAGCCAGATGATGACGAGTGCCGCACGATTGATGGAGCCCGACTGGGCCGGCGGTCCGCTCGTCGACACATTTGGCCGCACGCACAATAGTCTGCGGATTAGCGTCACGGATCGCTGCAATATCCGCTGCTTCTACTGCATGCCGGCTGAAAATGTGCAGTTCAAGCCGCGTCACGAAATCCTGTCGTTCGAGGAGATTACTCGGTTCGTCAACGTGGTCGCCCGGCTCGGCGTGAACAAGCTGCGTCTCACCGGCGGCGAACCGCTGGTGCGGCAAGATCTCGACCGGCTGGTCCGGGCGCTAGCCCAAGTGCCCGGCATCGACGACATCGCGCTCACGACCAATGGTATCCTGCTGGCCGAACAGGCGCAGGCCTTGTATGACGCCGGTCTCAAACGCCTGAATGTCAGTCTTGATGCGCTCGATGCCGAGACCTTTCGCCGCATTGCCCGGCGTGACGGGTTCGAGCGCATCCTGGAAGGGTTATTCGCGGCCCGGCGGGTGGGATTCCGCCGCATCCGGCTGAATGCCGTGGCGATCCGCGGCATCACCGAGGCGCAGATCGTGCCGCTCGGACGTTTTGCGCGGGAGCACGGCTTCGAGCTGCGCTTTATCGAGTTCATGCCGCTGGATGCCGACGCCGCCTGGGACAATTCGCAGGTGCTGTCGGGCGAGGAAATCCGCCGCGTGCTGGAAGCTGAAATCGCGAGGCTCGAACCGCTGCCCGTGGTGGATCCCAGCCAGCCGGCTACGGATTATCGCTTCGTCGACGGTGGCGGCACGATAGGGTTCATCAATCCGGTCACGCAGCCCTTCTGCGGCGATTGCAATCGCCTGCGGCTGACGGCCGAGGGTCAGGTGCGGAATTGCCTCTTCTCGACGACCGAATGGGACGCCCGGGCACTGCTGCGCCGCGGCGCGGCCGACGCCGAACTGGCCGAACTCGTTCGATCGTGCGTGGCGGCCAAGAAGGCCGGTCACGGCATCAACAGCGACGCGTTTCTAAAGCCCGAGCGCGCGATGTATCAGATCGGCGGCTGATCTGCAGTTTTTGTGCAGACAGATCGATCCACAGGTTACACAGATTCCGCAGAACGATTGACGAAGCGACGTAACGTCGCTGTTCCTCTTACAATCTGCGTCATCTCAGTAAATCGCCCGGAAGCCAACGTCGAAACATAACCGCCAACGCATATTTTCATGCCTTCGGGTGCCGCTCGGGCGGCATGAACACTGCGGATGGATTTCTTGATCGCCTACCGGATGCGCTGCGGAGTCAAATTACTTGCTGAACTAATGCGCGGGTTCGGCAGGCGGCGTATCTTTGTCCGAACGGTGCCCTTCCTCAGGCGGATGTCGTTCTTCGTCGCCATGCTCATCCGCATGATGCCCCTTACGGTCGCGCACCATCAAGGCGTACAAGCACGGCAGCACAAACAGCGTCGCCGGTTCGCCGGCCAGCAAGCCGCCGAGAATGGCTCGGGCCAGCGGGGCATTGGCCTCGCTGCCGCGCTCCAATGCCAACGCCGCCGGAATCATGGCGAAGAACGCCGCTAGCGCCGTCATCGTGATGGGCCGCACGCGAATGACCGCCGCCTTGCGAATGGCTTGCATGGGAGTGAGACTCTCGGCGTGACGCAGTTCTTGCGCAAAATCGGTCATTAGCACCGTATTGGCCACCTTGATGCCCACGATGAAGATGATGCCCAACAGCGATTGCACGTTGAGCGCGGTGCCCGTGAAGTACAGCATCGGCAGTACGCCCACCAGGCACAGCGGCACCACGAGCATGACCGTCAGGGGCACGATCCACGAGCGGTCGAGCGCCACCATCAGAAAATAAATCAGCAGACTGGCCAGGATCAACCCGAACGACAGGCTGCGGAACGTCTCCTGCATGCGGGCGTACTCGCCGCTGAGCGTGATCTTCGCGCCGGCCAAGGTTTTCGAATGGTCTTGAGGGTCGAACGGCCGCCAGGCGCCCGCTCCGTCCTGCTTACCGAAGTCATTGAGCACGCGGCTGATATCGTCGGCGACGTGGCCCAGATCGCGCCCGGAAACGCCCATCGTCAGATCGATCGTCGGCTGCAGGTTTGTATGGTTCACCTCGGCCGGCACCGTGGTACGTCGCAGCGATACGATGTTCTTCAGCGGAATCGGTCGATTTTGCACGGGGCTGGTAATGGGAATCTCGAGCAAGGTCTCGATCGATTCGATGTTCTCCTCCGGATACTGCACACCCACGAAGTACTGATTGTGCGTCTGTGGATCGATCCAGAAATTACGCTTGTTGAACTGGATGCTGGAATTGAAGGCCGCCACGACGTTGCGCATCACGTCGGCCTGATCGAGACCCAAGTCGGCTGCTTTCGCGCGATTCACGTCGATGATGTATTCCGGATAATCGAGCCTTTGCATGATGCGGGTGTCGACGACGCCATCGATCTGCGTGATCCTCTGGCGGATGTCTTCGGCCAGCTTGTGAGCCTGCTCGACATTCTTGCCAAGGATGCGAACATTGATCGGCGTTGACTTGCCTTCGTTCATGGCGCCGCGGATCATGCCGCCGGCGTCGAAGGCGAATTCGAGTTCCGCGAATTCCGGTGAGGCCGCGAATCCTTTGCGCAGAATCTCGACGTAGTCCTGCGCCGAATGGTGCCGGTGCTCGGTCAATTGTACTTTGACGACCGAATCCATCGGCCCCGCATTGGGCGTATAGGCCGCCGACCAATCGGCCGTTGTCCCGATCTCGCTGATGATCAACTCCAGGTCGTCGTGCAGGTTTTCGCGGACGAACTCCTCGACCTTGGCGATCTTTTCTTCCGTGAGCTCGATGCGCGTGCCCGATGGAGCTCGGGCGTAAATCTCGAAAGATCCGGCGTCGGCCTCGGGGAAGAACTCACGCCGCAAGATCGGCGAGAAGACCAGGAGCGTGACGACCAGCAAGCCGGCGCCGACCGCGATCGTCTTGCGCGGATGCCGGAGCACGACGTCCAGACCGGCCGCATAACGCTCGATCACCCAGTCGATCCCCTTCTCCCAGCGGGCAAAGGCGCGAGCGATCGGGTTCTTTGACTTCGGTCCATGCGCGGCGTGCGGCTTGAGCAGCATGGCACTAAACGACGGCACCAGGCTCCGCGACAGGAAATACGCGCAAATCATGGCGAAGGCCACGGCCAGGGCCATCGGCCGGTACAAAAACTCGCCCAAGCCCGGCATCAGGGCCAAGGGCGCTAGCACCAAAAACGTACACAATGTCGAGACCAGTTCGGGCATCGCCACTTCGCTCGCGCCTAGGAATGCCGCCTCTTTCGGCTCGGTGCCAAAACCCAAATGCCGGTGCGTGTTCTCCAGACAAATAATCGCACTATCGACGAGCGGACCGATCGCCAAAGCCAGCCCGGCAAGCGTCATGACGTTGATCGTCATCCCGCAGGCGTACAAACCGATCACAGCGCCCAGCACGGAAATCGGGATGGTGATGATCGCGATCAGCGTCATCCGCCACTCGCCGAGAAACAGCAGAATCACGAGGGAGCATAGCACCGCTCCAAGCACACCCTCTTGCACGAGCGCCGAAATCGAAGCCCGCACGTAGACCGACTGGTCCATTACGAGCTTCAGATCGATACCGGGGCGCGACAATCGCCCGACCATGTCCGGAATTGCCGATTTGAGCGCGTCGACCACGCTCAACGTGCTGCTTCCGCTCTGCCGGAACACCGGGATATAGACCTGCCGCCGGCCGTTCACGCGAACAACGTTTGTCTGGATGAAATTCGCGTCGGTCGGCTTGGCCACGTCGCGCAAATAAATAGCATTGCCGTGCTCTGTCTTGATCGGGATGTCTCCCATCCGCTCGATGAGGTCGTACATCGAGTTCGAATCGATCGCGTAGTCGGTCTTGCCGATCTTGGCGTC
>DASZWQ010000149.1 GCA_035546535.1 Pirellulales bacterium
GAAATACTTGAAACCCTGCAACTTCCCCGCAACCACCGCCGGCGTCGACCTCCGTGTCATTGCAAGCCCTCCCTCGGTTGAGATGGCTTCAACAAATAACACACCCACCCATGGCGCAAAAAGCGTGCCGAACAGTATTGGATTGGACCAGGGATGAGGCCGTACAGCATTAGGCCCCCAGTATTCAGGATTTCGGCCCAAATTCCCGGTAATTCCTGGATTTGCCCTGTCGGCCCGAACCCTCTAAAATCCCGCGTGCTCTAGATCGAATATCGACCGCTCTGCACTACCAGAAATTCCGCCATGCGCTTTACCAAGATGCACGGAGCCGGCAACGACTACGTGTACGTCGACTGCTTTCGTGAGCCGGTGCCCGAGGATCCGGCCGAGACGGCCCGGCAGATTGCCGACCGGCATTTCGGCGTCGGCGGCGATGGCTTGATCCTGATCTGCCGCTCGGACGTGGCCGATGCCCGCATGCGAATGTTCAACGCCGACGGGTCGGAGTCCGAAATGTGCGGCAACGGCATTCGCTGCGTCGCCAAGTACGTTCACGATCATGGCATCAGCCGCAAGCCGACCTTGAAAATCGAAACCGGCGCGGGCGTACTCGCTGTCGACCTGGAAATCGCCGACGGCAAGGCGGAACGCGTCCGCGTCGATATGGGCGCGCCGATCCTCGAAGCCACGAAGATTCCGGTCGCGGCCACGCTGGCCGGCACCGACAAGCGCGTCGTCAACGTGTCGCTCGATGCTAATGCAAAGTTGCCTGTCGATCCCCAGTGGGCGGCCGACTGCGGGCTTGATCCGCACATGACATGCATTTCGATGGGCAATCCGCACGTGATGATTTACTGCAACGACGTCGCCGCGGTGCCGCTGACGACGGTCGGCCCCATCCTGGAAACGCTGCCCATTTTCCCCCGACGGATCAACGTACACTTTGTCGAAGTTCACTCGCCGGGCGAAGTGACCATGCGCACCTGGGAGCGGGGCTCAGGCATCACGCTCGCCTGCGGCACCGGCGCAAGCGCCGTCTGCGTGGCTGGTGTCCTGACCGGCAAAAGCGCGCGACGCGTGCTCGCCCATCTGCCGGGCGGCGATTTGGAACTCGAGTGGGCCGACAACGATCATGTCTACATGACCGGGCCGGCCGTCGAAGTTTTCTCCGGCGACTGGACGCCCGCTGTGCCGGTGCGAACTTAAAATCGACCACTAAAAAATTCCATCAGCCTGGCAAGGAAGCCTGCTCGATGAAGATTCGCAGCCATACGCTCGTGAAGTCGCTGGCCCTGACGGCGGCCACGACGGTTCGCACCTGGATGGGCACGCTCGACTATCGAGTGTCGTTCTACGATCCCACGATCGATCCGGTCGACCCGCGCTATCGCGGCCAGAAGATCTACATCTTCTGGCACGAGTACATCCTGTTTCCGATCTATCTGCGCGGGCACAACAACCTGGCGATGCTGCTCAGCCAGCACAACGACGCCGACATACTCAGCCGCGTCGCGCATCACTTGGGCTTCCAGTTCGTGCGCGGCTCTTCACGCCGCGGCGGCGCCACCGCTTTGCGCGAGTTATTGGCCAAGAGCCAGAATATGAACCTGACGATCACGCCCGACGGCCCACGTGGGCCGCGCCGCCGTCTGGCGCAAGGGCCCGTCTACCTGGCCTCGAAATTGGGCATCCCGGTCGTGCCGATGGGCTTTGGCTATGATCGGCCGTGGCGCTTTGACAGTTGGGACCGTTTTGCCATTCCGCGCCCCTTCTCACGCGCTCGGGCCGTGGTCAGCCCGATGATGAACATTCCGCCCGATCTCGACCGCGACGGCATCGAGCATTATCGCGTCGAAGTCGAACGGATGCTCAACCGCCTGACGCTCGAAGCCGAAGCCTGGGCCGAGGCCGGCACGCGCAAAGTGAACGAATTCGTCTGCCGCCGCGAACGTTTTGGCACGGGGCGAGACACGGCAGTTGGCTGGCCGCTCGTGCCGAGCAAAGAGATTCTTGCACCACGGAGACACGGAGGCACGGAGTTGGCTGCATAAGATCGGCCGACTGATCCCAAAGATCGAGCGCGGAAGAGGATTGCTCGTTCATCACTCATCGTTCAGCGCCCAAGGCTCATCATTCATCATTTTGCATTCTGCATTTCTCCGTACCTCCGTGTCTCCGTGGTGAATCCCGTCGTCCATATTCACGATCGGCTGCCGGCGATATAACTGTTCGCATGTCCGCCGCCGAACTTTTCTCGCCTGAACAAACGCCCGTCCTTTCGGTCGGTGATCTCACCGATCAGATCAAAGGGATCCTCGAAGGCACCTTTACCGACGTGTGGGTGTCGGGCGAAATCTCGAATCTTTCCCGCCCGCAATCCGGGCACTATTACCTGACGCTCAAGGACGATCGCGCGCAGCTACGGGCCGTGATGTGGCGCGGGGCCGCGGCACGCGTGCGCTTCGATCTGGAAGACGGCCTGGAAGTCGTCTGCCAGGGGGATCTCGACGTTTATGCCCCGCGCGGTAGTTACCAACTGGTGATCCGGCAGATCGAGCCCAAAGGGATCGGCGCGCTGGAACTCGCTCTGCGAAAGCTGCGCGAGCGGCTGGCCGCGGAAGGCTTATTCGCCGCGGAACGCAAGCGCCCGCTGCCAAGATTTCCGCGGCGCATCGCATTTGTCACCAGCCCGACCGGCGCAGCGGTGCGAGATTTTCTCGAAGTCCTCCGCCGGCGCTGGGGCGGCGCGCACGTGATCATCGTGCCGACGCGCGTGCAGGGGGACGGCGCGAGCCTGGAAATTGCGGCCGCCATCGAGGCGGCCAATCGCTTGCCCTGGGAAATCGACTGCCTGGTCGTCGGCCGCGGCGGCGGCAGCCTCGAAGACCTGTGGGCGTTCAACGAAGAGCCCGTGATCCGCGCCATTCACGCTTCGCGCATTCCGGTGATTTCGGCGGTTGGGCATGAAATCGACGTCACCCTGTCGGACCTGGTGGCGGACGTGCGTGCGCTCACGCCTAGCGACGCGGCGCTGCGCGTCGCTCCGGCGGCTGACGAAGTCGCCGCGGCCTTGCACGTCTGCCAGCGCCGGCTGACCACGGCTTTGCGATCGATGGCGGCACAATCACGCGCGCGACTGCAAACGATCGAAAACCGCCGCGCCCTTCGCCGACCGTTCGACCGCGTTCACGATCTCATGCAACGCCTTGATGAACTATCGACGCGCAGCAACCGCGTGATGCGCCGGCAATTGAATGACGCCCGGCAGCGCACGGCCCGGCTGGCCGCGCACCTGGAATCGCTCAGCCCGTTGGGCGTGCTGGCGCGTGGCTATAGCCTGACGACGCGCGAAGAGGATGGGAAGCTTGTCCGCGATGCCGGGCAACTGGCGATCGGCGATCGCATTCGCACGCGCTTCGCCAGCGGCGAAGCGGTCAGTCGCATTGAATCGACGGGATGATATAAGAGAGTGCGCTCAGCCGGCTCGAGTGCACCAACAGCAGAAAGCGAAAGGGCAAACAGCTTTGGCCAGCGACGAATCAGAATCCCAGCCCCGTCCCAACTTCGAGCAGGCCCTGGCCGAGCTCGAAACGATCATGCATGAGCTCGAAGAAGGGAAGCTCGGGCTGGCCGAGGGCCTCGCGCGGTACGAACAGGGCGTTGGCCTTTTGAAGCAGTGCCACGAGCTCTTGAGCCAGGCCGAACGCCGGATCGAGCTGTTATGCGGCGTCGACGCCGATGGCAACCCCATCACCCAACCGTTCGAGCCGGGCCCTGAGCAGACCTTGGAAGATAAGGCCCGAACGCGTGGAAAGCGGCGCTCGGCACCCCGCCCGACCGAGGAAAGAGGGTCCGACGAGGCAGAATCTGCCGGCGACATAGACGAACCGCGCGGGCTCTTTTAGAATACGGGGCGTTCGCCATGCCTCCCCGCTTGCCCCTAAGTCGTTGCGACGATAATGGAAGCGTCGACCGCCCCCTTCACAGAATTCTCGGCCCACGCTGCGGCTTTGATCGCCGACGCGCTGGACGCCTACACGCAGCTCCCCCCCGATTGCCCACCGCGCCTATGCGAAGCCATCCGCTACAGCCTGCTCGCGCCGGGTAAGCGGTTGCGGCCCCTGTTGGTGTTAATGACGGCCGAAGCCTGCGGTGGAAATATCGATACGGCGATGCCCGCCGCCTGTGCCGTCGAAATGGTGCATGCCTACTCGCTCATCCACGACGACCTGCCGTGCATGGACGACGATGACTTGCGTCGCGGCCGTCCGACGTGCCACAAAGTATATGGCGAAGCCCTGGCCGTGCTGGCCGGCGATGCCCTGCTGACCATGGCGTTCGAAGTTCTGTCGCGTGACGTGCGGCCGGCGCGGGTGGCGGCGGATTGCTGCCTGGAGTTGGCCCGTGCCGCCGGGCCCGCAGCGCTCGTGGGTGGCCAGGCCGACGACCTGGACGGTACGACCGAGATTGCGGACATCGGCCGCCTGGAGGCGATTCACCGTCGCAAGACCGGCGCGATGTTTCAGGTCTCGATTCGCCTGGGGGCGATGATCGCTCGGGCGTCTCGCCGGCAACGGTCCGCCTTGGAAAAATACGGCCAGCGGCTGGGCCTGGCTTTTCAAATCGTAGACGATCTTCTGGACGTGGGCGGAGATGAGACGAAACTGGGAAAGAGGGCAGGCAAGGACGCGGATCGGGGAAAGCTGACTTTCCCCGGCTTGTTGGGTGTGGACGAAAGCCGCCGCCGGGCCGAGCAGTTGATCGCCGAAGCCCGGTCGGCCGTGGCGTCCTTGGGACCTCAAGCCGAGGGATTGGAAGCCTTGGCCCGTGCTGTGCTGGAAAGGAACCACTAAATGGACGAACTGCTCTCGCGTATTGAATCGCCCAAGGACCTGCAGGGACTGTCGCTCGTGCAGCTCGAGCAATTGGCTGCCGAGATGCGCGAAGCGCTCTGCAACCTGGTCTCGAACCGCACGGCCCACTTTGCCTCGAACCTGGGCGTGGTCGAGCTATGCCTGGCGCTGCACACCACGTTTGATTTCAGCCGCGACCGGCTGATCTGGGACACGGGGCACCAGATCTATCCGCACAAGCTGATCACGGGCCGGTATCGCGATTTCTCCACGATTCGTACGAAGGGGGGCCTGATGGGCTACCCCAACCCCCAGGAAAGCGACTACGACCTGTTCATGACCGGCCACGCCGGCTGTAGCGTGTCGACGGCGCTGGGCCTCAAGAGCGGCGATGATCTGCAGCCGGGCCAAGAGGATCGCCATTCGGTGGCCGTCATCGGCGACGGCGCATTCCCGTCGGGCATCGTCTTCGAGGCGCTTAACAACCTGGGCGGCCTGAAAAAGCGCATGCTCGTGATCCTGAACGACAACAAGATGTCGATCTGCCCGCGCGTCGGTGGTATGGCCGACTACTTCGATCGCCTGCGGCTCAATCCGCTGTACACGGGGCTGAAGCACGAGGTCTCGAAAGCGCTGCAGATGGTGCCCTTGGGCGACCAGATGGAGCGCTTGCTCGATCAGGCCCGCTACTCGATCAAGGCCGGCCTGCATGGCGGCATGCTGTTCGAAGAGCTTGGGATCCGCTACATGGGCCCGATCGACGGCCACAATATCGGCCAGTTGTGCAAGTACCTGAAGCTGGTCAAAGACGTCGAAGGACCGGTGCTCCTGCACGTGGTGACCGAAAAAGGGCACGGCTTTCAGCCGGCTGCCGAGGATCCCGTCTCGTTCCACACGCCGGCGCCCTTCCGTCGCGAAAGCGATGGGGGCGTGGCGATGAAGAAGAGCTCCTCGCGGGCCTACACCAATGTCGCCAGCGCCGCGATCGCCGATTGCATGCAGGCTAACCCCAAGGTCACGGTGATGACCGCCGCCATGTGCCAGGGAAATAACCTGGAGCGCGTGCGCGACACGTTCGCGGATCGCTTCTTCGATACCGGCATTTGCGAGTCGCACGCCGTGGCGTTCGCCGCCGGGCAAGCCAAGACAGGGCTGCGGCCGATCGTCGATATTTACAGCACTTTCTTGCAGCGCAGTTACGACCAGATTTTCCAGGAGGTCGCCCTGCAAAACCTGCCCGTCACGTTCATGCTCGATCGCGCGGGCCTGACGGGGCCGGATGGGCCGACGCATCATGGTTCGTACGACATCGGCTATATGCGTCTGTTCCCGAACATGACCGTCATGGCGCCCGGGGACGAAACCGACCTGGTCGCGATGCTCGATTTCGCCCTGCAACATGCCGGTCCGACATCGCTCCGCTATCCGAAAGCGACGGCCGAGCGGATCGAGCGCACGCCGCTGCCGATCGAGTGGGGACGTGCCGAAGTGCTCGATTGGGGGCACGATTGCATGATCATCGCCTGCGGCACGCTGTTGGGCGATTGCACCCGGGCCGCGGCCGCGCTGCGGGCAGAAGGGCTCGACGTGGGCGTCATCAACGCCCGCTTCATCAAGCCGCTCGATACTGAGACGGTCCTGCGAGCTATCGAGACGGCGAGCCTGGTCGTAACGGTCGAAGAAGGTGCTCTGCCGGGCGGTTTTGGTAGCGCCGTCGTCGAAGCGGCGACGGACGCCGGAATCTCGGCCGCGCACGTGCGTCGGCTGGGCCTGCCGGACCGCTTTGTCGAGCATGGCGAGCGGGCCGAGCTGCTGGCCGAGTTGGGGCTCGACGCCGCGGGCATAGCGGCCACGATCCGCGACTGGGCCGCCGATGCGCAGCTCATCCGTTCCGACGAACGTCGCCGCGTCGGTTAGCGATCTGCGCGCGAAGGGGGACGGCCAGCGACGACTTCCGTGCCGGAGATTTGCGGCACATGCGCGCGCATGATCCGATCGGCCTCTTCGCGTAGCTCAGGCGGCAGTACAAAGCCCGACGAATAGAATTTCTCCTTGGCGAACCACAGCGTGCCACGCTCGAAATCCCAGCGGCAGCCGGCGAGCGACGCCCACGGGCAAAACTTGAACGCGCGCAGGATCACACCATTCTCGCATAGGGCGATCGATACAGTCACTTTGCGCCATAGGACATACAGCAGCGTGAAGGGAACTTGAAATCCCGCGCAGATGCTGACGATCAGTCCCATGACAAGCGTCCACGTCGGACCATCGGGGAGCACGATGCGGCTCGCCAACCACAGATTCACGCTCGCTGACATCAACGCATTGAAGAGCATAAGGCGCACGGAACGCATCGTCGCCAGCGGCGCACTGAGTAACACGGCGCCGCATTGGCGCTCAACGCGCCGCCGCATGACGAATGTCGCGAGCACGACTCCGAGCGCGCCGCACGTAAACGCGACAAGCAAACCTGCCAGGCGCATGACTTGGCCAGTCGAAAGCGAGCGTGCGTATGGTGCCGCCACGGCGCTGACCACCGCCAGAACTCCCACGGCCGCGAGCGCGGTCCGCAGGCCGAATTGCGCTGCGGGAGGACCGATATTTTGCTCGGGATCGTTCATCGCCGCAGTTCCCATGAGCCACGATGTGAAACTCTTGCAGCCATCTTAGTCGGCCGACACGCACCGCCCCTGGGCCCAAGCTCGCAACCCGGCGATGCGTTCGCGCATCAACACGCCCAGTGGTCGCGTGTTCTGAGCTTGCGTTAAAAGGTGCTGGTCGGTCAGCTCGCAGCCGCTGCCGAACGCTTCGTACATCGCGCCGATGATCAGTTGCTCGATTTCGGCGCCGCTGAAACCTTCGGTCGCCGCGATCAAAGCATCCATCTGGAAGTCGGCCGGATTGCGTTTTCGCCGGGCCAAATGAATGTCGAAGATCCGCCGACGCGCCTCACCGTTGGGCAGGTCGACGAAGAACACTTCGTCAAACCGCCCCTTGCGCATCAGCTCCGGCGGCAATGCGTCGAGATTATTGGCCGTGGCCACCATGAAAATCGGCGAAGAGTGCTCCTGCATCCAGGTCAAGAGCGTGCCGAACATCCGGTGCGACAGACCGCCATCGGCCGATTCGCTGCCGGCCGAGGCGAAGGCCTTTTCTATCTCGTCGATCCACAGCACGACGGGCGCCATCCGTTCGGCCTGGGCCAAAGATGCCCGCAAGCGGTCCTCGGTTTCGCCAACATATTTCTGATAGAGAACGCCAGGATCCATCCGCAACAGCGGCATGTTCCAATCCGAGGCGACGATTTTCGCGCACAAGCTCTTGCCGCACCCCTGCACGCCCAAGAGCAGGATGCCGCGCGGCGGCTCGAGCCCGAAATCGCGCGCCCGCGAGGTCATGCCGCCGCGCCGATGGGCGAGCCATCGTTTCAGATTGTCGAGCCCGCCGATCTCGTCCACCTCGACATTGACCGAGATCGACTCCAGGCAGCCCGACGTCTGTAACAGGCTGCGCTTATCCTCGATAATGCGGGGCAGGTCCTCGGCCGTGAGCGCATTGTCGACGTGAATCGCCGCGGCCACGACCTTGGCGGCGTCGGCGCGGGTGAGCCCGCGCAGCGTTTGCACCAACTGGTCCATCTCGCGCTTGGTGAGCCGGCTGGTGATTTCGTGAAAACTCTGGTTCTTCACCGCGCGAAAAGTGGACCGCACCACTTCCCGCAATTCGTCCGATTCCGGCAGCTTCAGTGACAAGGGCATCGCCAGCCGGCGCATCGGTTCGGGCAGAGGGTCCGCATCGATGAGCAAAACCGTGGGCCGCTCGAGGCCGGCGATATCGCGCAATTGGCGCAGCAGAAACGGATCGCGGCCGTGCGCGCCCAGATCCTTGAAGACGTAGAGCGCGTTCGGGTAGCGGTTCTTCAGCACGTGCTCGAGCGCCGCCGTCGGCTTGCCAGCGCCTACCCCCGCTTCGACGCGCGAGGGCCGGGTTTGCACCAGGCCCGTCGTCACGCTCCATTCGTAGACGGAGAGGCTCAACTCTTCGGCCGCGTGCCGTGCGATTTCGACAGCCCGGTCTTCGTCGCGCGTTTCTACCGCCAATAGCGCGCGACCGCAGCGAATCGACAGCTTCAATTCATCGAGCACGGCTCTTCAACCCTGCCGGCGACCGGCCTGTCCCGTTACCTGAGCCTAGAACCCCAGCCCCTTGGTCTTGGTTTGGATCCGACCCAGGTACATATCGGCACACACGAACAGCACCGTGCCATCCTCGCCGAACCCGCAATTCGCCGTGGCCTCGCCCGTGTCGATCGTGCCTAAGTGCGCTCCGTCGGCGGCGAACACGTGTACGCCGCCGGGGCCGGTGGCAAAAACGTTCCCCTTCTGGTCGACCTTCAAACCGTCGGGCAACCCTTTGCGACCGGCTTCGGCCCAGGCGGTCGCATCCGCAAACACGCGTGACGAGCCGAGCGTGCCATCCGCCTTGACGTCAAACGCCTTCCAGATCGGCGCTTTGGGATCGGACTGGGCCACGTACAGCGTCTTCTCGTCGGGCGAGAAACCGATGCCGTTGGGAAACGTCATTTCCTTGGTCAAGAGCGTCACGGTGCCATCTTTGGCCAAACGATAGACGCCGTTGAATTTCAGTTCCTTGGCCGGATCGTCATTCAGTCCCTCGAGGCCATAGGGTGGATCGGTGAAGTACAAATCGCCGTTGGATTTGAAGACCGCATCGTTCGGGCTGTTGAAGCGTTTGCCGTCGTATTTGTCCGCCAAGGTTTCGAACGACTTGCCGTCGGCCTTGAGGCGAGCGATCCGCCGGTCGCCGTGCTGGCAAAGAATCAGGCGTCCCTGGGAATCGAAGTGCAGGCCGTTGCTCCCCGGCTCGCCGCCGCGCGGCTTCGTGCCGGTGTAGCCGGCGGGGTGCAAAAACAGGGTCACGCCTTCGCCCGCTTTCCAGCGCATCACACGATTCGGCGGGATGTCGGAGAACAGCAGCCATTTGTTCTTCTTATCCCACGCCGGCCCTTCGGCCCAATCATAGCCTTCGCCGATTTTCTCAAGCGCGGCGTCCGTGGGAATGAGCTGGTCGAAACGTGGGTCCTTACGTTCGATCTTGCCAAACGTCGGGGCCTTTTCCGCGGCAGACAGTTTGGCCGGGAACCACCCGCCGGCTGCAATCGCACATGTCGCCGCCGTTATCACCACCAAGGACCACAAGCGTCCGAGAGCCATCGGTGCCATCTCCAGAAGGATCGTTCTCGAAAGTAAGTGCCAAAAAGCGCGAGCCGTCCGCGCACGATCGAAGGCATGCGAAGTCATCTTGTACCGGCCCGCGGCGCCGGTCAAGAATCGCCACACGGCCGCCAGGCAGCGTGCGACATCTCGCGGATTTCGACGGAAATCCCACGATCGTGTCTTGGCCGTCGTCCGGGCGGACGGTTAGACTACCGCAACCGCGGTGGGAATGAAGGGGTCAGACACGAGGATGCCGGATGTCTTGGAATCAATTGTTTCGGCGCAAGAATATCGAAGTCCTGCTGGCCGACATGGCCGGCGAACATCAATTGCGCCGGGTGCTGGGGCCTGTTTCGCTCACCGCTCTGGGTGTCGGCGCGATCATCGGCGCCGGTATTTTCGTGATGACGGGCCAGGTTGCTGCCGTCGATGCGGGCCCGGCCATCGTGGTGTCATTTGCATTTGCGGCGCTCGGCTGCGCCTTGGCCGCATTGTGCTATGCCGAATTCGCCGCCATGGTTCCGATCGCTGGTAGCGCTTACACCTACGCGTATGCCACGCTGGGCGAGTTGTTCGCCTGGATCATCGGCTGGGACTTGATGCTCGAATACGCCATGAGCTGCGCGACGGTAGCGGCCTCGTGGACGCATTATTTCAACGCGCTACTGGCGTCGGTCAATTTGCCGCAGATTCCCGCGTATCTGATCTCCGATCCGTTCACCGATCGCGACGCCTGGTTCAACCTGCCCGGTGCGCTCGTGATGCTCGTGGTGACGATCGTTTTGGTGCGCGGGATTCGCGAGAGTGCCACGGCTAACGCCATTCTGGTGATGATCAAGCTGGGGGTCGTGCTGTTGGTAATCGCCGTCGGAGCGTTCTACATCGCACCGGCGAACTGGACGAGCGTGCCGTCGAACGAACGGTTGCTGCCCGAGCAGGTGCTGGTGCCCGACATGGCGTATCACTACGCCTTGAACGTCGAAAAGCTCGACAAACAATCCGCGAAGCCGCGCGCCGCGACTCTGGCAAAACAGACCCTGGCGCTGTTCAAAATCGCTGAAGCACGCCAGGACGGCGCCCGCATGGTCAAGGAGGGAGTGCTGAGCCAGGAGGAGGCCGACACCCGGGTCCGCGACGCCATGATATTGCACGAGCCTGACGCGCCGACCGCCGCCAAAGACAAGGAAGCGGCGGCTGCGCTGCTGGCCAAGCTGCAGGAAGAAGCGCCCGTCAAGGCGGCTGAAAAATGGGGCATGCTAGGTCTCTTGGGCCTGAACAACATTCTTGTGCCCATCGACGATGCGACGCGATCCCCGTTCATGCCGTACGGCATCTCGGGCCTGATGCTGGGGGCGTCGCTGGTATTCTTCGCCTTCATCGGATTCGACGCGGTGTCGACGCAGGCCGAAGAGGCGCGCAATCCGCAGCGCGACATGCCGATCGCGATCATGGCCTCGCTCGTCCTGTGTACCGTGCTGTACATCGCGGTTTCCGCAATCATCACGGGCATGGTCCCGTACCCGAAAATCGATCAGCATGCGGCGATCGCCAGTGCCTTTGCCGACATCGGCGAGAAAGAACACAGCACCGGGCTGCGGCTCACCTCGGGCTTGATCGCCGCCGGCGGCCTGGCCGGCATGACGAGCGTGCTCTTGGTGACGTTTCTCAGCCAGGTGCGCGTCTTCATGGCGATGTCGCGCGACGGTCTGCTGCCGCCGGTTTTCAGTCACGTACACCCCAAGTATCGCTCGCCGCATTTGGCCACGATGCTCACCGGCGGCGTGATCTGCCTGGTCGCGGCGTTCACGCCGATCAACGACCTGACGAAAATGGTCAACATCGGCACGCTCCTGGCGTTCATCGTCGTCTGTGCGGCGGTGCTGATGTTGCGCATTCAACGGCCCGAGGTCGAACGGCCGTTCCGCTGCCCGGCGATCTGGATCGTGGCCCCCTTGGGCATCCTGGTGAACCTGACCATGATGCTGTTTCTGCCGCTAAGCACCTGGTTGCGGCTCGTGATCTGGCTCGGTTTGGGGCTGGCGATTTATCTGCTGTACAGCCGCCTGCACAGCCGCCTTTCCCGCGAGACGATCCACGAAATCAAACGTCACGGGATGACCGGCAGCAACACGCCGCTGCAGGGCTGAGAACAACCGAGCCTGCCCTCGAAATCGAGAAATGTTCCCGTACGCAGCAAAGTGCTCGGCGGATTCATCGATTTCGCCAAAAAGAGCCCAACGACATCCCCGCCGCCGGCGGTCATTTGCGGTCCACGGGGTGGTGCGTTTATGCTGGCCTCGTAAGCGGGCTGGCAATCAGGACCGAGGCGCGAGCTTTCTTGTGGCGACGTGGGAAACTCTGACGATCGATGACGAACCTCCCGCCGGAATTCGCGGCGAGGAGTTGATCGCGCGTATGGCCGCTGGCGATCGTCCGGCCTTCGCGTTGTTCTACGATCTGTACGCGCCCCGCGTCCTGGGCACGCTGCTGCGGGGCCTGCGACACCGGGCGGACGCCGAAGACGTCTTGCAGGAAACCTTTCATCGCGTGTGGCGCGCCGCGCCGCAATATTCGGCCGAGCGATCGAGTCCCGAAGTGTGGTTGATGCTGATCGCGCGTTCGCGGCTGATCGATTTTATTCGCCGCCGCCGTCCGCAGGCGACCGGCTTGCTCGCGCATACGAGTGCCACGCCGTTCGACCCGCTGGCCGGTTTGGCGCATGACGAGGCGGCCGCTCAGGTCAAGAACGCGCTCGCACGACTCCCCGCCGAACAGCGGGCCGCGATCTCGCTCTCCTACTTCGGCGGCCTCACGCACCGCGAGGTGGCCGCGCATGAGGAGATTCCACTCGGCACTGCCAAGACGCGGATCCTGCTGGGTATTCGCTCGATGCGCAAAATGTTGTCCGCCACCGAGGAACCAAAACAAGGGGACATCGAGTGATGGACGACGAACACACGCTCGGCGATCCCACGGAACTGGTCCCACTCTACCTGGCCGGAGCCATGACCGACGACGAACGCGCGCAATTCGAGGCGCACCTCGCCGAGGGCTGCGCGGCGTGCGACCAGGAAATGCTCGCATTGGATTCTTTGTTCGCCGCGCTGGCGGACGCCACCGAAGCAGTTCCTCCCAGCGCGACGGCCAGAATCTCCGCCCTGGCCCGGGCTAATGAAACGCTGGGCGAGTTGTCGCCGCAGCAGATCGACGGCGTGCAGGCGCTCGTCGCCGAGGTGGAAAAGAGCCTGCCCGAGCTATTACAAGCCTCGCAAGAATGGCGAAAGGTGCCGCACGAGGGGATCGTTCTGCAGCGCCTCGGCTACGACAAGGCCGCACAACGCATCACGGCCCTGGTCCGCATGGCGCCGGGCAGCATCCTGCCGGGACACGCGCACGCCGAAGGAGAGCAATGCGTCGTCCTGCACGGCGACCTTTCGATCGGCGATCGGGCGCTTCGGGCAGGCGAATATCGCTATTGGAAGCCGGGCGAACCCCAGCCACAGCAGACGACGGAAAAGGGCTGCTTGCTCTTGATCAGCAGTCCGCTCGATTGAAACCCGCGATCCGGGCAGCTTCTGCTCAATCCGGCAGCGGCTGGCCGCGCGTCTCGGGCGCAATCCAGATCAGCACCACCCCGACGATGTAAATCATGCTCATCGTCGTGCAAGCCAGGGGATAACCGCCCGTCAAGGTGACGCCGGAAATGGTAACGTCGCTCTTGAAGGTGGCCATCAGGTTGCCCGTCTGCAAGGCGCCGACGGCGGCGATGATGCGACCAAAGTTGAAGCCGAAGCCCTGGCCCGTTGCCCGCACGCTCGTGCGAAAGAGTTCGGGCAAGTACAGCGGTAACCAGCCGTAAAACGAAGCGGTGCAGGCGCCGACCAAGAACGTCGCCCACAAGAAACCAGGGTTGTATTCCGCGTGGAATTGATACAGCCAGACGGCCGAAACCAGCGACGTGACGCACATCAAAACGTACGTCCAGCGACGGCCAAACCAGTCGCCGGCGAGCGCCGCCAGAATCGTGCCGACAATGGCTCCGAAGGCCAGGCTGACCTGCGCGTACTCTTTCCCGTGCTGGCCGCTCTCCGACAATTTGTCGGCCCAAGTGGGGATCCATTGCGCCGCGCCCCAGGTGCCCAATAAGGCCACCCCGCTGAGCCCGGCAGCCAAGAGCATCCGCGCGAGCGTCGGCCGTAGCTGCAGACCAGCATCGTCCTGAGCGCCAAGACGTTGCACGTACCGCACCACGGGATACATGTAGCCGACCGTGGCGATCAAGAGCCCAAGAACCACGCCGGCCAGAATTGTTCCGGCGGAATAGGGGTCGGCCCGATCGGCGCAGAGGAAAATGATGAGTGCCGGGCCCAAGGCGCCCGCGACCACCGCCAGCAGATCGCGCGTGGCCCAATGGCTGGTGGCGCCGCGCGCGTGCTCTTGTTCCCACCGTTGCGACTCGGGCACGAACAAGCGAATGAGAAACGTCAAAAGCGCCGGGGCGGTGCCGCACATCATCAAGAGTCGCCAACCGCCATTGGCGGTCAGCCAATCGATCCAATCCTCGGCCATGCCGGCGTCGGCAAACCATGTCGCGGCGTTTGCTATCGTGGCATTCAAAACCAGCCCTAATGCACCCACGAGCAGATATCCCGCGTTGGCCGCCGCGCCGATCAATCCGGCCATGAACGCGCGGGAGCGATTGGGCCAGATTTCCATGACCAAGGCCACCCCCAGCGACCATTCGCCCCCCATGCCCAAGGCCGCGATGAATCGCAGCGTCCCCAGTTGCCACGCCGAGGTCGCCAGCCCGCACAACCCGGTAAACAGCGCATAGGTCAGAATGCTGAGGGTCATGGCCCGCACGCGGCCGATGCGATCGCCGAGCCAGCCGAACAGTACGCCGCCGGTGGCCGCGCCGACCAGGAAACCGGCCGTGACGACGCCGAACCAGACGCCGATCAGCCCTTCGTCGCTGGTACGCAACAGGTCGGTCATGGCCCGGCGTCCGACCATCGAGAAAACGCCCATCTCGGCGCCGTCGAACAGCCACCCCAACAGCGCCGCCAAGAGCGCCATGTAGTGATCGCGCCCAATGGGCGTGTTGCCCTGGTGCGATGCCTGCACGGTGCCAGAATTTGCGCGGGAGCTTGTCATGCTCGCTTCAAACGAAGTTGGGAACGCTGTTGAACCGCTCAGGAATCAGGCAGACGCCGGTTGGTCGGCTTGTCGATCGAACAACCAGGATATCAGCCGCTCGTCGGGAGGTCGCGTGGCTAAGCTGACCAACACGCCCGAGACGAATGATACCAATAGCCCCCACACGATCGGCTCCAATCCTAACAAGTAGTACGCGCGAAACGCGGTGTCGGGCCCGATTCCTTGATCGTATCCTTGAAAGGCGCGGACCCAGCCGACGCCAAACAGCGAAAGCATCGTGGCCGATCCGGCAAACATGGCCACAATGGCTCCCGGCACGGTCGCGCGGCGCCAATACGCCGCCATGACGGCCGGCACGAGCAGCGTGGCCGCGATCGTCGACGTGCTGAAAACCACGAGCGCCTGCAAGTACTTCACCGGGTAGATATTCAGGCCGAAGGACAACAGCCCGAAAAAGATCATCACCGCTTGCGACACGCGCTGAATCTCGATCTGTCCGGCGCGCGGCCGCAAGAATTGCAAGTACACGTCGCGCACCACGCCCGAGGCGATCACGACCAAGTACGTACTGACCGTGGCCATCACGGCGCCAAAGGGCGCCGCCAGGATCAAGCCGCTAAGGAACGAGCCCCCGGGAAGATGGCTCGTCGACGAAAGGGCCAATCGCGGGATCACTTCGTCGGGCTTGTCGAGCGCCGGAAAGATCGAGCGCGCGTGGACGCAAATCACGAGCAGCGGCAAATAAATGAACGTGTTGTAGATGCTCAACAGCACGATCGAGCGCCGGATGGTCGGCGTATCGTGCGAGGCCATCAAGCGGACCAGGCCCGCCGGCGATCCCACGCCGCCGAAAATCCACAAGACAAAGAACGAAAACGCCAGGCTGATCGGCAAAAACTGCCTTCCCTCGGGCGAGTAGCCTGGCCCGAACGCATATTCCGGGCCGGTGGCCGCCACGGCATCGACCGTGGCCTGCTGCATCGGCGCCCCGGGCACGAGCGGCACGACCAACAAAAACAAGAGGATGACGCCGAAGAACATCAAGATGCTTTGGAACAAGTCGGTCCACACCGATGCCAGGAACCCGCCGATGAGCGTGTAACCCACCACGGTGAGTGAAAAGACCGTGAGGCCGATGATATGCTCCCAATCGATCGTGGATGTCTTAGCGGCCTCGTTTGCCGCACCAGCCTCGCCGGCCGACGACGTTGCAGCCGCGGCCGTGCTCGTGTCGTCTTCCGCCAGCACCAGCGACTTCGCGCCGGGCAGTGTCAGCTTCATGACGATGGCGCCGGCCTTGAACTGCGCGACCATCATCGACGACATGAACAAGATGATGAATAGCGAGGAAATCAGCCCCACGGCTGAGCTGCCGAAACGAATGCGCAGCAAATCCGGTATGGTGATCGCGCCGGTGCGGCGCGAAAGCTGGGCGAAGCGCTTGCCCAGCACGCCGAAGCCCGTGATCGGCACCACCATGTAGCTGCCGATCCACACGGCCACGACCCAGCCGTGCGAATAAACGAACGACGGGTAGCCCATGAACGTGCCACCGCTTTGCACCGTGGCGGTCAGCGCCAGGGCCCACGCGCCCAGCCCGCGATTCCCCAGGAAGTAGCCTTTCAGGAATTGGCCCTTCTTGATGGCGCGCTGGGCCATCGTGCCGAGCCATACCGAAATGAAGATGACGATCAGCAGGGCCAGGATCGCTCCCGAACCTGGCCCTTCGGCAATGCTCTGCGCGGCGGCAGCGTCACCCATCGTGCTGCTCCCGCGGCTGGAACGGATCCGCGTCCTCGTCCTGGTCGTTGGTTCCCAGATCCTCGTCGCGCATGAATCCGAACGCGAACCAGATCGAGACGACGATACACGCGAGCCAGGGCACGACGACCCCCCAGAAGATCCAATCGGGGAACCACAGCACGAAGGTCAGCGATTCGGCCGTCCGCCCGTAGCCATAGAGCGCCGCGTAGCCGACGGACCAAACCGTGGCCGCGACCCAGACAATCGCCGCCACGAGCGCCTCGCGCCGCGCGCTAACAAACACCGGATCTTCGGCAGGACGAGACATTCGAGCGCTTCGCGTTGGCGAGGTTACAGGCTAGAGGCGGGAAATCCGGGCGGGCGAGACTCACATGGTAAACGACGGAAGGTGCCGAGAGCAAATGCGTGGCAGAAATAGCGCCGGGTGGATTAGCCTGTTGCATTGGCGCAGTAAGAAAGTTTCCTCTCCCTTCGGGAGAGGGTTAGGGTGAGGGCATTCAAGGTCGAGGCTGCCGATCCCCTCACCCCAGCCCTCTCCCGAAGGGAGAGGGAGTTCCAGGCGCGCGAGCGAGATTGTCCTAGAACTCAGACGTTTGCCACCATTAAAATCGAGAAATGGCGCGCAAACGATTGAACCCCGAGAATCGGCGGACATCTGCCCAAGGCATAATGCGTTGGTCTCAGACGGATAAGGCCGATGCCGAGGCGATTGCTAACCTCGTTGCGAGCGGCCAAATCCTTCCAGCAATCGTCCGCTAAAGAGAACTACATGGCATCGGGCTCGCGGATGCCAAACGCGCCATTTACGAGTTGAAAAAGAGCATGGCCCCGGTAGGGTTCTGCCCATTCTGCGATGAGCAACTCTGCAGCGTGAAGGCTGAACAGTGCGTAAATTGCGGCGCGGACTGGCACGACAAAGCCCGCCCGGAATGAAACCCACACCGGCGCGCCTAACGCGACGTCTCGCGTTACCCCAACGCCCGCTTCACCGCCGCGCGCATCTTGTCGAGCCCTGTGCGGGCGACCAGCAAGGCATCCTGGTTCCAGTACTCGGCGTTGAACAGTTCCAGCGACAAAACGCCGCGGTAACCGATATCGCGGAGCGTGCGCAAGATTTCATCCAACGGCGCTACGCCGTCACCTGGGAAGACGCGCTGCGCGTCCTTGATCTCGGCACGCGGCGGCGCGGCAGGGTAATCGTTGAAATGAAAGACGTGCATCGCCGAACCGGCGAGCAGCTTCAACCCTTCGATCTGCGAGCCCCCTTTGTACAGGTGATACACGTCGGCCAGGATGCAGGCGTTCGGCTGCCCGCAGTTCATGGCCACTTGCGCGGCCTCGCCCAGCGTGCCGAGCGTTTTCGAGAAGCCCCACACCTCGACCTGCGGCACGACGCCCATCTTGTTGCCCAGCGCCAGTAGCTCGCCGTAGCGCTCGGCCGCCTTGTGCAGATCGAGCCCCGTGACGTCCGTGGCTCCGGCAGGCGGCGCGGCCAGGCGCGTGCCGCCGATGGCCGCTACGAGCTCCATGTTCCGCCGCGCTTCTTCCAAGGCTTTGGCCCGTCGGGCATCGTCATCGACGATCCAGTCGAAAAAGCCGATCACACTGTCGACGCGCAATCCGACATCGCGAAATCGCTTGGCCAGGTCCGCGAGCTTGCCCCCCTCTTTGACATAATCATCGATCTCGCGGATCCAGGGCTCGATCGATTGATAGCCGGCCCGGGCGACGATATCGATTTCCTGCGTCAGCGTGAGTTTCTGGCCGCGGATCGTGCTGGTGTTGAACCCGTAAAGGAATGGCTCGGCGTCCGACGTTTTGGTGGCGGTACTCTGGGGGGCAGTGGCCGGGCGTTCGGCCGCGGCGGCGCGAGCGCCCGATAGGGCAGCTCCCACGGCGAATCCAGTCTGGGCGAGCATCGTACGGCGTCTCAGAGGGCGTTCCATGAAGTGATTGTCCAGGCAGGGTAATGCATAAAGCCACGCTCCATCCTAACCCTCACCCGGAACTTCCGAAGAGGGCAGGGTGAGGGGAGGCACTCACGGCACCTGCCGGGTCGGCGTGTGCCCGAGAACTTTATCGATGAAGCGATACGCCTCGCGGCGCGTCTCGTCGGGAAAATCGTGGCCGCAATCAGGATAGCGAACTTGCAAGCGGTCGCGAGCCCCCAGCAGTTCGTACACTTTGCCGGCTTCGGCGATCGCTTTTTTCACTCCGCCTACGTCGAAGTTACTGTCGTCGAGCGGCGAATTCGAGAAGAACGCTCGCGGCGCGAGCGCGGCGACTACCTCGTAAAAGTCGAAGGGAACGCGGTCGGGGTCCAGGTTGTACTTGTCGCGCAACAGCGGCATGTACCGGTCACTCGTCCAGCCCTCGAGCTTGCCGCCGTAATAGTCATGGAACGGAGTCCAGCCGCAACTGGACACGATGACCTTCAGACGCTCGTCGAACACGCCGACGAACATGGCGTTGTGTCCGCCCAGTGAATGTCCGATCACCCCCAGCCGCGCGGGATCGACATCGTCGCGAGCCACGAGCAAATCGACGGCGCGCATGTGATTGCAGATCCCCTTCATCGTACCCGAGACGTAATTATCGGACTGGAAATCATACTTCTGCGAGTCGCCGAACGACGGATAGTCGGGCGCAATCACCACGTAGCCCCGCGCGGCCAGTTCCGCGGCGTACGCCTGGTGCAGCGACTTGCCGTAGCCGGCGACTTCTCCCTTGCCGATCGTCGACGTCTGGTGTAATGCCAGCACCGCCGGTTGGCGTGTCTTGCCGGATGCCGACGGCACGTACAGATACGCGGCCACACGGTCACCGTCGCCTGTATTGAACGTGATCGTTTGCCGGCGCACGTCTCCCGGCTCGACGATCTCGTCGCGAACTTCGATGGCGAGCGGTGGCAAATTGTTCCGATCCGGTAGCGGCCCCATCGCCTCTTGCATGCCACGGAGAATATGCCGCCGGCGTATGGCCCAATCCTGGGCGGTTTTTACTTCGTGCTCGTTGCCGTGATCGTCGAGATAGACCAACAGCCTGGCGTGATCACGGTATGCAGTCGGCTCGGCGGCCCGCGCGTGCGCAAAAGTGCATAGCAGAGCCGCGCCAGCGATCGCCGCCTGAATCACGTTTGGCATGTCTCGAAGCTTCCCAAGCGGACAAAGGAACAAGCTTGGGGCGGGCACTTCGAAGCGACACGATCGCCGCAAGCCTGGACGAGTGTACCACGCGACCGATCCCGATTCTTGCACGGCGCACAAGCGCCGGCGCACACGCGAATGAGAAGGCCGCGCGAAAATCGGCCCAGGGCCGAGTTCAGTCAGCCCGGCGATAGCGACGGAACGACACGCTTAGAACCCAGGCCGCCAGTCCCGCCCCGACCAGCGCCAGGCTTCCCGGCTCGGGCACCACGGCCCGGATCTGACTGCCGTACACGGACAGGTCGGCGATGACCGTCGCGGTATCAAAGACCGCGACGTTGGCAATCTGGTTCGAGGCAGCGGGCGTTACGGCATCGATCATGCCGGACAGATACCATTGGCCGCCGACTTTCTCGAACACCCCGCCGCCCGAATCGCCGGTCGTGGCCTGGAATTCGTTCGGCGTGCCGTTCTGATCGAACTGCGTCAAGAATGAACTGACGTAGACCGGAGTCGTCGGCCCGACGTTCGCAATGACGTTGGTTTGCGAGACCGCATTATCGCCCCAGCGCATGGTGTGGGTCGAGTTGGTCGGAAAGAGCGCGTACCCAGAATAGGAGGCGTTCTGGGGGGTGGTCGTGTTCCAATTCGAGTCCCAGTACGTGATCGATGAGTAGCGGTCCACGCCGCGGCCGATGCCGACGACCGTTGCCCCCACCGATGGCGCGCTAGACGCGATATCAAGCCGCGGCAAGTTGGGCAGTCCGAGCGGCGACGACGCGGGATCGATCTTGTAAAGAATCAAATCGCTGTTGTGCCCGGCGCCGGGTCCCGTGGGATTCGTGAGGATGACCCCCGAATTCGGCACGATGCTGTAAGTGGCTGAATCGATCTGATTGGGATTCGCGCGATCGGGGAAATTGAAAGTCGTATTGCCGAGCGTCACGTGGGCCGCGGAAAGGACCCAACCATCGCCTTGGCTGTCGGTCCCCAGGTAGATGGCCGACGCGGTGCCCACGGCGCCGACGTTATAGAAGCCGGGGTCGTCCGCCGGCGGAGAAGTATTGACGTTCGCGTCACTGGTGTTGGCATAATCGCCGGCCACGATCACGGCCGACGCCACCTGGCATAACAGGAACGCAAACAGAATGCCGAGAAAGCTGCACGCACTGGTCCGTCTCATTGGCGTTTCTCAACCGATGTGTAACGCTGCGAGGCCCGGCTAACTGACGTTTCCGAAGCCCGATACAACTTGGAACGGCTCAGACCGAGCCCGGAATACCGTCTAATTGACGGTAACAAAAGGCTTTACAGCGGTCAAATTTTTTTCGCCAGTTTTTGGCCGCAAATGGATCATACCACCAGCGCGACTTATGACAAGCCGGTCTGGCTCTTCAGGCCGCGGCATTTTTGCAAACGATGAACGCACCAAAGGAGGGCGCCACCGACGATCGCCAGAATCACGGCTTTTGGCTCAGGCACATTGGTCCCCCCTTGCGCTCCCACAGCCTCGGACGTATTGCCCGCTTGCCTTGGCCAGTTGGAAGAAATGAGCGCCAAGTCCTGGGAGTTGACGATGCCGTCGCCGTTCACGTCCCCGGCAATACCAGTGCCGGTGGCCAACCAGTTCGAGGAAACGATGGCCAGATCCTGCGTGTTCACGATTCCATCACCGTTCAGGTCCCCGAACAGGGGCACATGGGCCAGAATCTCCGATCGATAGAAGGAAATGTCGGTCAAGATCGAAGTATCGCCAAAAGCTGCCGTCCAACTGTTTCCATTCGTCGAGAACGGCTGACCGTTCACCAGGCCGATGCTGTCAATCATGCCGCTAAGCATCCAAACGCCGCCGACGTTCGTGAACACCGCGCCCCCCGAATCGCCGGTCGTCACTTGAAACTCGTTGGGCGAGGCCCCCGAGCCGGAATTGAACGTGGTTTGAAATGCCTGAATCCAGCGCGGGTCACTGACCGTCCCCACGTTGAATGGCGAACTCGTGGCCGAAACGGTGTTGTCGCCCCACCTCATCACCTGGGGACCGGTCGTTATGTAACCTGAATGGCTTGCCAGCGCCTGCGTTGTCGTGTTCCAGACCGGTAGTGTGTTGTCCCAGTAAGTCAGCGTGCTGGCTCGATCGACACCTCGACCGACCGCGACCACATTCGTGCCGATCGTTGGCGAAGTAGAGTCCAACAACAACTGTGGCAGGTTCGGAGCGCCGAATGACGACGACGTGGGATCAATCTTATAGAGAAACAGGTCACTAATCGTGCCCGCATGTTCTCCGGACGGATTCGTGATCAAGACCCCAGAGTTGGGGACGACGCTGTAGGTCGCCGTGTCCAGTTGCGAGGGATTGCCAGGATCGGGAAACGAGAACGTCGTAGCGCCCACGGTCACGTGCGATGCCGTCAACACCCAATCGTTGCCCAGGTAGATGGCCGATGCGCTCCCCGTGGCCCCCACGTTGTAGAAGCCGGGGTCGCTGGGAGGCGGAGTCGTGTTGACGTTCGTATCCGAGCCGTTTTGGAAATCGCCGGCCACGATCACGGCCATGGCCGCGCAGGGATACACCACCAGCAAGACCGCTGTAAGAGCGGCGCTCAACAGATTTCGGCCACCTATCATCCCCAAGGTTCTCCTACTCCACCATCGCCGGACCGATCGCCGTTTCCTCGAACGGTGACCATGACGCGAGCACTTCTTGTGCAGTCGTGGTAGAGCAAGCCGGGCATACAAGAGCGAACGCCCGGCGCATTTCCCATTCTTGGGAGCCGCCCGCCCAAAACGACCAACCTGTTCCGTTCCACTCGACAGTACCGAACGGCAGAAAGCGAAGCAAGAATTCTTTCGCGTGAACGGAGTCGAGGCGGGCCCACGGCGGCGCGACGCGTCACATGTATCGCTTTTGTTTGGCGCCTGACCCACTGCAGAGGGGGCATTGCGTTTTGTTCCATTTGGGGAAGGTCATGCCCCCTAGGATTGCTCGGACCTTCGCCTCGCGAAGGAGCCGCTTGAACTACTGCTCCGCAGTCGCTCGAGGTATTGAACCAAGTCGTCGGGAATCGGTGCCGCGAATTCGAGCAATTTTTGACTCACGGGATGAACGAAGCCGAGCTTCGCCGCGTGCAGGGCCAATCGCGGGGCGGTCGCTAACGCGTCGTTGCCAGATCGCTTTGACCCATAGACGTTATCGCCGCACACCGGATGTCCCTGGGCGGCCAGGTGAATGCGAATTTGATGGGTGCGCCCCGTCTCCAGCCGACACTCGACAACCGTCGCGCCAGCCAAATGTTCGAGCGGCATGACATGCGTTACCGCGCGCTTGCCGTCGTCTTCCTTCGACGAAACACCGCGCCGCCCGTCGCCGCGGTCGCGCACCAGGTTGGCATCGATCGTTTGCTCTTTGATGTGGCCCGCGACGATCGCCCAATACACCCGGCGAATGCTGTGGTCTCGGAATTGGTGGCCCAGGAAGCTTTCCGCTTTGACATTGCGGGCGAAAACCATGAGGCCACTGGTTTCGCGATCGAGCCGATGGACGGCGCGCACGGCGCGGCGCGCTCCCCCCTGCCCTTGGCTTCGCTCGATGCGCGCCAGCACGCGCGGCAGCAGCTCGGTGAGCGTCGGCTGTAATTGCCGACGACGGCGTGGCATGCGATCCTCGTCCGGATGCCGAATACTGGTCATACCCGACGGTTTTTCCACGACCACAACATCGGCGTCACGATAGTAGACGCGCACATCGTGTTCGGTCGCCGGCGACGGCAAGGGATTGTCGAGCAGCTTCACGACCTGTCCGACCTGCACGCGCCGGCCTGGATCCTTAATCAGGTTGCCATCGACCATCACGCGCCGGGAACTAAACAACCGGCGAATCTGGGACCAACTTTTTTCGGGCTGCCAGCGGCGTAGCACGCTTCCTAGAGTCTGATGCTGCATTTCCGCAGAGACGTGCAGCACAGCTTTGGGCGAACGAGCCATCCGGCGAATCTCGATTCGGGCCCGCTCGAGCAAAGTCTTGCTCGGCGCTGGGGAAAAAGTACCGGTTGGCAAATGCCGTGAGCCGGACAGATGAGGCTGTCCGGCTAACAGGCGTTCTACGCCAGGCCCTGCGACCGGGTTGCGCGCCACGTGGCGGCCCCGACGTCTTTCCAAGGGCCTAGGAAAGTATGCACCGAACGGTCCGCGCCGTCCATGCTACGCGAGGCGATCGCTACAACGATCGACCGGTGATTCGCTTCCGCGTTCTCCCGAAAACCGGAAGAAGGAACAGCCCGCCAACGACGCTCAACACGAGAGCTCCGGGTTCGGGTACAACCGTTAATACCAGTTGGGCCGGCTGATTGCTAATAAACACGGTGCTGGTCCCAAGCCCGCTGCCTGCCGAAACGGGAAACCAAAAATCGGCGGCCTGCTGGAACGAACCCTGCATATGCAGGTTGATGTCGTCGACCGCCTGCTGGTTGAGCGTAAAGGCAATCATGGTCGTCGGATCTCCGCCAGGCGTCACGATGCCCGTCGCGTAATCCGGTCGAGTGTCCCCCGGCCAGAACAGCTGGTCGTTCGCGACATAAAAACTGTCGCCCAGCACGTCGGAAACTGGAGAACCAGTGATACCCGTTATCGAAACTTCGTCGGGATTGCCGGATCCGAGATACGTACCCAGCGGAATAAGCAGCGTCGCACCGGTCACCGTGTTCAAGCCATGCGGCAATGAAAAATCCCACGCTGCCACGTCGTTTGCGTCACCAGCGCCGCTTCCCACCTGTACCTTGTCCCCGCCGACCAGCAACATTGCTGAATAGCTTGCATACTGCTGATTCAACAAGCCCGGCCGATATTCGTTATCGGCGGTCGAAATCGTGACCGTGGCCGCCTGCAACGTGCTGACAAGGCCCCAAGCAAACGTGAGAACGACTACCAAACAGCGGGCGAGACCAGCAGAGGCTGTGCTTCGGAGTAATGACATGAATGCCCTCCAACAATGAATCTCATGGACACCAACCCAGGGGAATGCCAACGAGCGAAAGCCGCAACCGCAGGCGCCAAGGCGTAGACGCAATGGCGAATCGGTCCCCCGAACGGGCCGCAAGCGCGCAAGAAAGTAGCCAGCTCATTCCAGCTAGGCGCCGCATCGCCCGGCGATGATGTTACAGGCGATGAGCCGTTAGTCCAGTGAAATCTTCGGTTCACGGACCGTTTTGTTACAAAACTCGACGGAAACAGCCGCCCGCGGTTCTCACGCGCGCTGCGGCTGCGCGGGTGCCTCCGCAGCGCCTTCTAACGCCGAAAAAGTCGACCCCAGGCCTGGGGTATCCGCAGCATTGCTTATCCCAAGCGCGAGATAGCGCCGCGAAGCGCCGTTGACGGCGGAAGGAAGCGGAATTAGAATCAGATTCTGATTCTTGTTCTTCGTCGTCCGCCATTCCGCTGATTCGACACGTTTCACGAAGGGTCGCACCAATGCCCACGGGTGCCACTGCGGTCGCGCCGTCGAAGGTCAAATGGGCTCATCCTCCCGCCCAGGCACGCAGCGAAGAAACGCGCGCCCGCATCCTCGACGCCACCGAGACGCTACTTGCCAAGCGGCGCTTCGAAGACATTTCCGTCGGCGATATTGTCCGCGCCAGCAAATCGTCGGTGGGTGCCTTTTATGCGCGGTTTCCCGACAAGGATGCACTGCTGGGCTGCCTGTACGAGCGTTTCCGGCTGGAACAAGCCGAGTTGACCGACGCCATGTTCGATCCCGACCGCTGGAAGAACCAACCCCTGGCGGCGGTGCTCACCACGGCCATTCCCTTCCTGGTCCAGTTGCACCGGCAGCGTCAAGGGTTGCTGCGGGCGTTCGCGGCTCGCGCCTGTTCGGATGAGCGCTTTCGCAAGGTTTGGCGGCAGGCACGTCATCATGCCGCGCGACGGCTCAAGGAACTCGTGGCCACACGCCGGCGCGAGGTCGGCCACCCTGACCCCGACCTGGCCGTGGAATCGGGCCTGTCGATGGTCCTGTGTACGGTGGAATTGAAATTGCAGTTGGGCGAAATCGACGAGCCTGAGATGGACGTGCTAGCAGACGAATTGGTCCGCGCCCTGGTGGCCTATGCCGGGATTCGCAGCAAGTAATCGGGAAAGGGCAACGATCGGCCGTCGCAAGAAACTTCGGGCCACGGCCCGAGGTAACAGAATTGTCCGAAGCAGGCCAAAAACAATCGACGATTTAATTCTAGGGCGACCCGCTCCGTTTGGGCATGCGGCCAGCCAGGAGATATGAGGGGATTCGTCATGGCAGCTCGAGCTTGGCGTCATGCGTTGTTGATGTTGCTGATAGCGACTCTGCTAGTTGCCGCGGGTCCGCTCTCTGGATTGGCGATGAGTGCCGAGCCTGCTGCGGCGCCGACGGTTCTGCTTGCCAAGCAGGCTCCCGATTTCACCTTGCCCGACGCCGAGGGTAAGCCACATGCACTTGCCGATCTGGCGAGTGCGAAGTTCGTGGTCGTAGCATTCCTGGGCACAGAATGCCCGCTGGCAAAACTCTACGGCCCTCGACTGGAACACCTCGCCGCAGAATACGCCGAGCGTGGCGTACGCGTGATTGCCATCGACGCGAACGTCCAAGACACTCCGGAAGAAATTGCCATTTATGCCCGCGAACACGGCCTGACATTCCCCATTCTGAAAGACGCGGGCAATGTCGTAGCGGATAAGTTCGGCGCCGTGCGCACGCCGGAAGTGTTCCTGCTCGACGGCGAGCGCGTCGCGCGCTATCACGGTCGCATCGACGATCAGTTCGTCGGGACGGTGCAGAAGGCGAACGTTGGCCGGCGCGATCTGGCCACGGCGATCGATGAGTTGCTGGCCGGCAAGACAGTTTCTCAACCCGAGTCGCCGGGCCCTGGTTGCTTTGTGGGGCGCGCACCACGTCCGGCCGCGGACGCGACCGTGACTTACTCCAAGCACATCGCGCGCATCTTCCAGGAGCGCTGTGTGGAATGCCATCGGCCAGGCGAGATTGGCCCCTTCTCGATGACCAGCTATGCCGAGGTCATCGGCTGGGGCGAAACGATTCGCGAAGTCGTCGATCAGGGGCGCATGCCTCCCTGGTTCGCCGATCCCAAGCACGGCCACTTCAGCAATGATGCGCGCCTCACGGACCAGGAAAAACAGGACATCGCCGCGTGGGTCGACGCCGGCTGTCCCGAAGGAAATCCGCAGGATCTGCCCGCCCCGCGCACGTACACCGATGGCTGGAATATTCCCACGCCGGACGTTGTCTTCAAAATG
The DNA here is from genome assembly GCA_035546535.1 of Pirellulales bacterium. Classification (NCBI taxonomy): domain Bacteria; kingdom Pseudomonadati; phylum Planctomycetota; class Planctomycetia; order Pirellulales; species Pirellulales bacterium. The sequence goes on from DASZWQ010000149.1 coordinate 27,439, forward strand.
CGGGCCGAGCCATTCCAGGTGCCGGCCGAGGGGAAGGTCGATTACCAACATTTCGTGATCGATCCCGGCTTCACCGAGGACAAGTGGTCGGTCGCCAGCGAAGCGCGCCCCGGCAATCGCTCCGTGGTGCATCACATCCTGGTTTTCCTTCACCCGCCCGGGCAGCCGCTCGAGATCGGTCGCGGTTCGCTGTTGGCCGCGTACGCGCCTGGCGCCCCACCGCGACAAGTGACCAAGGGCCAGGCGAAGCGCATTCCCGCCGGCTCGAAGATCATCATGCAGATCCATTACACGACCAATGGACGGCCGCAGCAAGATCTCAGCTCGCTGGGCTTGAAGCTGTGCGACGCCTCGGAAGTCAAGCAAGAGGTCGAATCCGGCTGGGCCGTCAACTTCGGCATCGCGATTCCGCCCAACATGGCGAACTTCAAGTCGTTCTCCATGCACCGGTTTACCGATGATCGCCTGCTGCTGTTCCTGACGCCGCATATGCACATGCGCGGAAAATCGTTCCGCTACGAGGCCTGGTACCCCAACGGCAAGCGCGAGATTCTGCTCGACGTGCCACGCTGGGATTTCAACTGGCAGATCGACTACGTGCTGGCCGAACCCAAATTGATGCCCAAGGGAACGCAGCTACGCTGCTTCGCGACGTATGACAATTCGGCGGGAAACCCGGCCAACCCCGACCCGTCGAAGTGGGTTTTCTTCGGCGAACAGACGTGGGACGAAATGATGATCGGCTGGTTCACGGCCGTGACGCCTTTACCGGATGCTTCGGCCGAAAAGCCAGCCGCGGCCCCGGCCGAAGCGACAAGCGGCCGCTAGAATTCGCGGCCGCGCCACGATCCGGCTCGCCCCGGCGCGCGAACCAACCTGGTTCGAGCTCTCTCTTTGCTCGCGAGCGCTGCGTTGCCAGCGCCGGAAGATATCGCCCGGAATCTCACGCGCTCATGCACATCGAAACCGTCGCGGCCGGTAACTTCGAGGCTATGCTGCCGCTGATGGCGGCCTATCAGGTGTTCTACCGCGCCACGCCAGACGAAGATCGCAATCGCCGGCACTTCGGCCGCTTTCTCCAGGATCACTCGCGAGGGATTCAGTTTCTTGCGCGTGATGATGCCGGCAAGGCCGTCGGCATGGCCACGTTGTATTTCACGTGCAGCTCGGTCCGGGCGGCCGAACAGTGCCTGATGAACGACCTGTATGTCCTGCCCGAACTGCGTGGACAAGGAATCGGGCGAACATTGATCAAGCACTGCCGCGATTACGCCCGGGCGCATGGCTACCCGGCCATCGTGTGGACCACGGCCGCTGACAATGCCACGGCCCAGCGGTTGTACGACAGCCTGTCGGCCGAGCGCAGCGAGTGGATCCACTACCGGCTGCCTGTGTAATGCTCGGCGCCTCTTTGCTACCACTGGTGTTTGCGCGTTTTTGATGCGCAGCCTTGCGATTTTGACAGCCGCTTGGCGCCGGCAAACCGAGCCAGGGCGATACAATGGCGGCACCTCCGGCGGCCGTAGCGACACGTCGCTCGATTGAACCGCGCATGCTCGCGGCAACGGCGGAGAGGGATCTCGAATGAGCCAAGGAGAATCTTGATGGCTAACTTCGTGGAGTTTCACCACAAGAACCGCAAGGTGATTCTGAACCTCGACCAGGTGTGTGTGATCGAAGAGCGGGCCGACGGCAGCGACTTATTAATCCGCTGCTCGAATTCCGAAGATTACCTGGTCGTCGGCGGCGAGGCCGAGAAGGTCAGAGCCGCGGTGCGCGAACATTCGTGTGTCGAGAAGTAAACTCCTGCCGCGCCCACGTCGTGTTGCCGTCCGGCGCTGGCGGCTGCCACCACCACACCGCCGCCGAACGACTTAGATCGTGCTACTCCGCACCGCGGTTGCGCTTGCGACGAATTCCAGCGTATCGGCCATTCCCTTGCGTTGCAGATCTACGATCGCGGCCCCGTGCTCCTGCCACCATTGGCGGGCGTCGGTCTGCGTCCACGGAATGATGTTGGTCAGCGTATCGAGCACTTGCAGAATCTCCGTCGCCGATTGCGGACGGTGGCAGGCATCTTTCGACAGACATGACATCACCAGCTCGCTCAACGTCGAGGGAACCGCCGGGTTGAGTTGCAACGGCGGCTCGGGGTTGACGTTCATGACGTGGAACAACACGTCAAGATCGCTGGCACAGTGAAAGATGCTGCGCCCCGTAAGTAGCTGATAGGCCACGGCACCCAGCGAGTACAGGTCGGACCTCGTATCGGTCACCAACGGATCGCGCAGTCGTTCGGGAGCCATGTAGAGCGGCGTCCCGGCGAGAACAGTCGCGGCACTTACGCCCGTGTTCTGATCGTTGGCAGTGCTCTTAACGAGCCCGAAATCGAGAACTTTGACGAAATCGGCCTGCCCACCGCGCTCGCAAAGCATGATGTTGTGCGGCTTGATGTCACGGTGCGCCAGACCGATACCATGTGCTTCGGCCAGCGAACCGCAAATCTGCTTGAGGATGTACACCGCCCGGCCCGGAGGCACCGCCCCTTCGAGCTGTACCAGTTGCGCGAGCGAACCGCCGGGCAGATACTCCATCGCGTAATAAAACACGCCGTCGGTCGTCCGGCCGAAATCGTAGATTTCGATCGTATTCGGATGCGTCAGTTGGCTGGCCAATTGCACTTCGCGCTCGAACCGGGCGATGGCCACGGGCGTCATCATTTCGGGCTTTAACAGCTTGACGGCCGTGCGACGCCGCAACATCGAGTGGCGCGCGCGATAAACGACGCCCATGCCCCCTTCACCAATTTTCTCCTCCAGCGTGTACTGCCCCACCTGCCGGGCGACGCCGATCTGCCGCTGCAGTCGCGCAATGCGTAGCGCCGAATAGAGGAACCCGCCGGCGGCCACGATCAATACACCCAGCGGCAGCCAGGAGGCGATCAGCGGATACCGCAGCGGCGCGTAAGCCTCGGCAATATCGACCTCGGTCCCCACGCCGAAGCCGTATTCCGGCAGCCAACGCCAGGCCCCGATCGACGGTACCCCCCGGTAATCGCGATAGCCTTCGACGTCCACACCATCTTCCTTGGCAATCGCCCTGGCCGCCAGCTTGGTCAGGGGGCGTGCCGCGGGCGAAAGCGCCGCCTTGGCGCCGGTCGTCAGGTCCACGCCCGGGTCGCGCACCTGCAAGTTGAAGATCGCGCGCGCCCCCGGCTCGTCGGCAATCATCCCCAGTTGCTTCAATTGCTCGTTGAACCGGCTGTCGGAAAGGAACCATCCGTGCTCATCAAAGGCGTACGTCTCGCCGGTATTTCCCAGCCGTGCGACCGAAAGGATGCGCGTAAACTGGTAGTCGGCGCTCACGCCCAAGCTGAGCACGGCAATAATGTTGTCCTCGTCGTCGTAGACGGGCGTGGGGACCCAAATCATGGGATGCTCCCGCAGCACCGGGCGGTCGGGTGCAAAAGAGCCCTCGGGATGCGGCTTCGAGATGCGGGTTTCGCCGGCAAAGGCATGCGCGATATCGGCCATGCCCGACGCGTTGAGGTGTACGCCCACGTCCAGGTCCGTCGGCGCTGCAAGCACCATGCCCGACTTGTCGGTGACGGCGTAGGTCGTGTAATGCGCGTTTTCATCGTCCAAGTAGACCTGCAGCGATTCGCGCAGCTCGGCCATGGCGCTGGAATCGATCAGCGTCTGCCGGATGGCCGCGGCGCTCAGGTTGCTGCGTCCGATGCGCGTCAGCTCCAGGATTTGGCCGCGGACGTCGGGCTGCTGCGCCCAGTGCTCGGCGTCGGCCTTTTGTTCCTTCAGCCACAAATCGAGCGCCGTGACATCCGCATCGAGCACGGTTTGCAACTCGTCGCGCAACACCTGCCGCATGGCGTTCTCGATGCCGTAGTGCGACCAGATGCCGCCGGCGATCAACAAGGCCAGCGCCAGAGCCGCGGCCAGGTAGGTACCTTTGCGCTCGCGAATCTCGCCGGCCATCAAATCGGCCGCGCGACGTAGCGTGGCCAAAAACGAGCTCGCCGCCGCCTGCAACTCCGTGGGGGGGACGACGCGGCTGTCGAGAATCGTTTGCGCCAGGTGGTGCGTCAGAAGCGACTCGACCCGCTGACGCAGCTCGGCATCGCCGCCGCATTCACGATCGAGCAATTCGCGACGGGCCTGACCGTGCAGGTCGCAGGCTTTCAGGAAAATCCGTTTCACGCGGTCGTAATCGTCGCCGCTCACGTCTTTTCTTCCTCGGCCAGCTCGCGCCGCAGCCAGGCGCGGATGATTTTCCACTCGTTCTCGACGGTCCGTTTCGAAACGCCCAGCACTTCGGCCACCTCTTCCACCGACAGGCCTCCAAAGAAGCGTAGCTCGACGATGCGGGCCTGGCGCGGATCCTGCTTGGCCAGTTTGTCGATTGCTTCGTCGACGGCCAACAGGTCGGCGTCGCGCTGGGGCGACAGCAGCAACTGCTCGTCCAGCGTCACGCGCTGCCACCCGCCGCCGCGCTTGGTGCGATGTCGGGCCCGGGCGTGGTCCACCAGGATGCGGCGCATGGCCTGCGCGCCGACGGCAAAGAAGTGCGTGCGCCCCTGCCAGTTCACGCGCGTTTGATCGATCAGCTTGAGATACGCCTCATGGACCAGCGCCGTCGGCTGCAGCGTGATGGCCCGCGTCTCCTGACGCAAGTAGTCGTCGGCCAGGCGGCGAAATTCGTCGTAAACCAGCGGCATCAACTGCTCGGCAACATGCGGATCGCCGGCGGCGAGCGCATTGACCATCCGCGTGGCGTCTGGCGAAGACGATCCCGTCATCGGTTGACCTTCGATACCGCAAGCCGTGGGCGAAACGACAGCTTCGATTGTACTTGAGCGGCCAGCGTATGGCGGCGCTTCCCTGCACGGACTTTTTACACTCCGGGCCGTGTGAGAATTCATCGACTTTGACGATTCCCCGTCGGACGTCGCCTACGGAACGCCCCCGCCTAACAGCCTGTTGAAAAAAGCCCTCGTGGCTTTTTTCAACCTCGCCAAGTGCGAAGCAAAGCTTCGCACGGCTCGCAAAATAACGACTTAGGTCGATATTTTGCCATCGCATCCCTGCGATGTCGCAGCCCGTTGAGTTCTTCAACAGGCTGCTAGCCTGAGACCGCTGCCTTACGGTCGCGGCTCTTTAGCATAGGCCTGGTAGGCCTCGGCAACGTGCCCGTCCTTTTCGTTCCCGCGATGGAACAAGAAGCGATAGCGGAGGGTCATCGTCTCGCCGGCCGGCAGCGTATACGTCCCCTCATCCTTGTCCTTGGAGTTGTGGAAGTCGTGCAGGCCGAAGGGATTGGCCGCGAACAGTCCGTAATCGCGCACGTGCCAGTACGTGGGGGAGCGGAAGCTGGACGGGTGGTTCATGATCGTGACGCCCACCGGGTCGCCGTCGAGCACGCCGTGATAATCGACCCACGGAGCTTGCTTGCCCCAGGCGGCTCCGTCCTTTTGCCCTTCGCTGTTGACGATCTCGCCGCGGGTGCCGGAAAGCTGCCGGGCGTCAAGCGCCGTCGGGACGCGCAAGCCCATGGTCCCTTCCTTCGTATCGCCAAATCGCACCGGCCCTTCGCTCGCCTTGAGCGTGATATCGAAATCGATCACACGCTGGTCGGCATCACCGCTGAGCGTGACCGTGCGAACGTCTTCAAGCTGTTTCTTGTTGTCGTAGCTGACCCAATCGTTGGCGGTGCTGATCGTGGCCTTACCGTTGGCCGCCTCGCACTTGAGGAATTCACGGTGCAATTGTTTGCCCGAGGCCGGCGTCTCGCTCCAGAAATCGATGCCATTGACGCTGCCGTGCGTGAACCACAGCGACCGCTGATGGGGATGGTCGCGCTTCTCGGTCTGCACGAGCTTCATCGGGTAATTGCGGGTCATCTCGTGCCCGCCCGGCCCGATGATCGGCCACAGAATCGGCTTCGGCCCGGTGCGAATCAGATAATCGGTAAAAGGCTTTCCGCCGAGCGTGACGTGTACGCCACCGTCGAACTTCTCGACGGCCATGTCGTCGGCGCCGGCTTGCCCCCCCGAGAAAGCAATTCCGCAAAAAACCGCGACAAGACAAAGCGAGACGCACATCCGGAACATGACGCGACTCCTCAAGAAACCGGGGGCTGGCGGTTGGGCAGTGCTACGGCAGGGATACACCCCAAGAAAACTCGGAGCGCCCGCGCATCGTAACTCGCCCGATCGCGCCTTGCCAGTGCCCTACAGGCGAGACATGGGCCCGAAATGACCCCGTGCAGCACGAACAACGCGCTCGTCCGTGCTGCGAAGCAGCTAGAGGCTGCGGGTCGTGATTTACAATGAGGCGCTTACGCCGCCCCGACGACGAGTGGACAGGGTTACCCAGGTGTGCGCTCTCGAATAACTCGCACCTGACCGTTTGGGCAGCGTGTCACGCCCCGACTACTTGCGGGCCGTCTTACCCTTGGCGGCTTGCTTGTCGTCGGCGGGCGCCTCTTGCACGCGCTCGTTGTACTTGGCCAACGTCACCGCTCGGAAGAGCTTCATTTGCCTCTGCGCTTCGTCGACCAACTGACGATCGCGCTCCAGGATCGTCCACTGGAAGCGATGCTCGGCCCGCATGACCAGTTTCGGCTGCGGCCCCTTGGGCGAAATGGTCATGTAAATGTCCGTGGGGAGCAACTTCCGCTGCTCCAATTGTTCACTCACGGCCAAACGGCCGAACGGAGGAAGCGAACTGGGGTTGATCATCACGTTCAACTGGCTGTGCCAGTGCGAGAACTCGCCGTACTGCCGTGCGACTTCAGGCGACTTCGCATCCATGGTCTTCAAGCGGTAGATCATCCACGCGCTGTCGAATTCCAACTCGCCGTCCTCGGTTTTCTTTTCCGTGAAAGTCGGATTCGAGAGGAAGTTCAAAAGTGGGTTCGGGTTGCCCGCCGCCTGAATCCGGACATTGCGGGTGAATTGCTGGATATCATTGAAACCGACCTCGGTCGTGACCTTGCGCTCGGGATCGAGCACGATGAAGCGCTGGCCGGCCGGATCGAAAATGGTTGCTTCGGGGTCGCGGTTCGCCTCCGGGTCTTTCAGGAAGTCGTAGACGCGCCCTTTGTAGAAAATGGTGGTCGTCTCGATGATCGGCTTGGTATCGCCGACCTTGAACACCCGGCTATCGACATGGAAATCCTCGGCCGTGGCCGCGCCGGCAACCAGCAGTAGAGTTATGGCTGCCACCAGGGAGAATCGGATCGGCTGTCGCATGTCACGCACCTCGCCGGTAGTGTACACTTGCCCAATCTTCGGGCGGCGAGAATAGTCGAGCCTGGAAATGCTGTAAATTGCAGTTTCCAGTCCCGTCTCTCGGCCCGTTCTGTTGACCAACCCGCGATATCCGCCGTCGATTGATAGCAACGAATCATGCGAACATTTCTGGTAACCGGAGGCGCCGGTTTCGTCGGATCCCACCTGGTCGAAGCATTGCTGGCACGCGGTGATCGCGTCCGCGTCTTCGATAATTTCAGCACCGGCCATCGGCAAAACATCCCGAGCGACCCGCGTGTCGAGCTGCACGAGGGAGACCTGACCGACCCGGCGGCGGTCGAGCGCGCCGTGGCCGGTATCGACTGCATTTTTCACGAGGCGGCGCTGGCCAGCGTGCCGCGCAGCATCGAGCACCCGCTCGATACGAACGCTGCCTGCGTGACCGGTACGGTCGTGTTGCTGGCGGCCGCGCAGAAAGCGGGAGTCCGCCGCGTGGTCTACGCCGGCAGCAGCAGCGCCTACGGCGACAAAGCCACGAGCTCGAAGCGAGAGAGCGATCTTCCCGGCCCCTTGTCGCCTTACGCCGCGGCCAAGCTATCGGCTGAGTTTTATTGCCAGGCCTTTGCCCACAGCTTCGGCATCGAGACCGTCACGCTCCGCTACTTCAACGTCTTCGGGCCGCGGCAGGATCCGGATAGCCCCTATTCGGCCGTGATTCCGCTGTTCGTCACGGCCATGCTGGCAGGACGCAGCCCGCTGATCTACGGCGATGGCAGGCAGTCGCGCGACTTTACGTTCGTGGGCAACGTCGTCCACGGCAACCTGCTGGCGGCCGATGCGCCCGGCGTAAGTGGCCGGGTCTTCAACGTCGCCAACGGCCGCTCGACGAAC